>JAYVNC010000121.1:0-5806 GCA_043758655.1 Novosphingobium sp. | reverse complement strand
ACCAACTGAGCTAAGCCGGCCCGCTGGTGGGCAGGCCTTTGCCTGAGACTGCGCCAAAGGTCCAGCCCTCGGTTTGGGCAATTTCGTTGAGGCCATCGGGGTTCCACAGTTCTTGTCGGTGCGCGGCGATGCGCAGCCATGCGGCGGTGAGCAGGGCGTCGCTTGAATGATCGTCGATTGGGCCGGAGCCGGGAAGCGGCGCGCAGCCGAGTGCGGACAGGGCTTGGTTCAATTCGGCATAACTGCGCATTTTGGAGCGGCTGGCGGGGCGGCCTGCCTCAATCGCCGCAATCGTCGTGTAGATTTCAACCAGCACCGATCCCGATGTCGGCAGCGGATCGAACGGCCAGACGGCGAGCGGCGGGGAAACGCGATGAAGCAGGCGCATTCCGGTAAGGCTCGATTTCCCCACTTGCGCTGCGCCGACGAGGTTAAAATTGCTATAGGGCCGCGTGCCTTGGCTGGCCTTAGCGCGTTCGGTCACCCGAAAACGCCCGCGACCTCCGCCAAACTGCGCGCCTTCGCGCCCGCCGTGGCGGCGGAAATGTGGGGAGACTTGGCGATGATCGACGAAGCTTGAGACAGCAAGGTGAGGATCATTGGCGCTGATTTGCTCGACCAGTTGCCATAGTTCCCGCGCGGTGGACGGGCTTTGGTCCCAGCCGGGCAAGTAAGCGGCGCGGTCGGCAAAGGGGAAACCCATGCTCAGATCGATGCCAACGAGCGTGTCATGTGGCAGTTCTTCAAGCAGCCAATCAGCCACTTCCTCGCGCGACCAGATGTGTCCGGGGCGGATCAGTTGCGGCGCGCGCTCGCCCTCACCACACAGGGCCACCGCAATTCCGCGATGGCGCTTACCAACCGCGCCCGACCAATCTATCGCGGCGAAATTCTGGAACCGGCCTTGCTTCACGCTCCGCTGCCGCGCTCACTGCGCTTTTTGTCCCACCATTCGAGCCGCTTCATGATCTCGCGTTCGAACCCGCGTTCGGCGGGGCGGTAATAGGTCTGCGGGGTCATGCCTTCGGGCCAGTAATCTGCGCCCGAAAAGCCATCTTCGGCATTGGGATCATAGGCATAGTTTTTGCCATAGCCGATGTCCTTCATCAGCTTGGTCGGCGCGTTGAGGATCGAGGCGGGCGGGCTCAGCGATCCGGTTTCGCGCGCGGAGGCCCAAGATTCCTTCTGCGCCATATAAGCCGCGTTCGATTTTGGCGCGGTGGCTAGGTAAAGGCAGGCTTGGACAATCGCCAGTTCGCCTTCGGGTGAGCCGAGGAATTCAAAGGCCTGTTTGGCAGCGAGGCACTGCACCAGTGCCTGTGGATCGGCGAGACCAATGTCCTCCGAGGCAAAACGCACCAGTCGCCGCAAGACGTATAAAGGTTCCTCGCCTGCTGTCAGCATGCGCGCCATGTAATAAAGCGATGCTTGCGGGTCTGATCCGCGCAAGCTTTTGTGCAGGGCGGATATCAGGTTGTAATGCCCATCGCGGTCCTTGTCATAGACTGCTACGCGCCGCTGGAGAAACTTGCCGAGCGCCGCCGGATCGAGCGGGTCGGGCAGGTTCGCGGCATAGAGCGTTTCGGCCTGATTGAGCAGGAACCGCCCGTCACCATCGGCTGAGGCGACCAGCGCCTCGCGCGCAGCAGGCGTTATGGGAAGGGGGCCTTCGAGTTCTTCAGCCCGCGCCAGAAGTGTGGAAAGCGCGGTATGGTCTAGTCGGTGGAGGATCAAAACCTGCGCCCGGCTGAGCAGTGCGGCGTTGAGTGCGAAGCTGGGATTCTCGGTAGTCGCGCCGACCAGCGTGACGGTGCCGCGCTCAACGAAAGGAAGGAATCCGTCCTGCTGCGCCCGGTTGAAGCGGTGGATTTCGTCAACGAACAATAACGTGCGCTGACCTGCTTTTGCGGCGCGATCTGCCTCGGCGAAGGCTTTCTTAAGATCGGCAACGCCCGAGAACACCGCGCTGATCGCCACGTAACGCATGTTCACAGCTTCGGCGAGCAGGCGAGCGATAGAGGTTTTTCCGGTCCCTGGCGGCCCCCACAGGATCATCGAGGAAAGCCGCCCCGCAGCCACCATCCGCCCGATAGCGCCTTCCGGGCCGGCGAGATGCTCCTGCCCGATGATTTCGCCAAGGCCTTGCGGGCGCAGGCGATCCGCCAGCGGCGCGTCCTCGCGCGAGGCATCGGTGGGAGGAGAGGGCAGATCGTCGGGAAACAGGTCAGTCATCGCGGGGCTAAGATAGGGGTTTGAACAAAATTTGCACGGACGGCTTGACAAGATACAACAAAGATATATCTTAGAAACATCATGAAAGGAAATAGAACATGAGAATACACGCAATGGGCCGGGCTTGGAAGGCCGGCATACCTTTGGCGGCAGTGGCATTCGCTGGCCGTCATGGCAGCTTTGGCCACGGTCATGGAAGAGGTCGGGGCGAGGGTGATGATTGGAACGGCAGGCGCGGTGGGCGCGGGCGTTCACGGGTTTTTGGGCCCGGCGAATTGCGCCTGGTGCTTTTGCATCTGGTGTCTGAACAACCGCGCCACGGTTACGATCTGATCAAGTCGATCGAAGAGCTGACCGGCGGCAATTATGCGCCGAGCCCCGGAGTGGTTTACCCCACGCTCAGCCTGATGACCGACGAGGGCGTTACTGAGGAGCAGGCAGCAAGCGGAAGCCGCAAGGCCTTTGCCGCAACCGAAGCCGGAACCACGGAACTGGCTGAAAAGGCAGATGAAGTCTCCGCGCTGATCGAACGGCTTAAGTCGCTTGCCGAAGCTGAACCGCAGTCTGCACCGCCCATCGGCCGCGCAATCGCCAACCTGATGTCAGCCCTGCGCAGCCGCGCGATGACGGGTGATTTCGACAAAGAAAACGTGCATCAGGTCGCCGAAATCCTCGACGAAGCAGCACGAACGATCGAACGGCTATGAGCGCCTCAAGCACTGCATCTGTGCCGACAAAAAGCGCCCGCCGCTATTTGCAACAGGTTTGCAAACACTGGTCGCACAATTTGGCGGTCGAGTTCACGCCCGAACGTGGCACGATTGCCTTCCCACGCGATGCGCGCGGCGCGCAGTGGCAGGGCGATGGTCTGGTCACGCTTGTGGCAGGGGCCGATGCGCTCACCTGCCGGATCGACGCCAGCGAACCCGCTCACCTCGAGGGGCTGAAGGGCGCGCTGGCACGGCACATCGATCGCTTCGCATTTCGCGAGGCACCGCTGACCTATGATTGGCAAGACGCAACCTGATTGCATCAGCACTCGGACAGGCATAGTCTCGTCCTTCGGAGAAATCTGAAGGGGAGACTTTGTCATGAATGAGCCAAGCACAAAATCAGCGGTGCCCACGTCTTTTTGGGTGATCGCCGCTATCAGCATGTTGTGGAACGCCTTTGGTGCCTACCTCTATGTGATGTCGAGCATGGGCGACGCCAAGCTGATGGCATCGGTGCCGCCAGCAATGCAGGCCTATATGGCGACGATGCCGGTGTGGGCGCATGCGGGCTGGGCGTTTGGCATCTGGGGGTCATTTGCCGGATCTGCGTTGCTGCTCATGCGGTCGCGCCATGCCACTACGGCGTTCCTGGTGTCGCTGATCGGTGCGATTGTCAGCTTTGCCGCGCAGGCGATGGCTGGGGTGCTTTCACCCGCCGAGCCCGTCATGATTTTGGCGGTGATTGGCTTGCTGCTGTGGTACAGCCGAAGCGCTGCGAGCAAGGGCTATCTGGCTTAAGCGCAGCGCTTCGTTTTCTGCCGGATCAGCCGGGCGTAAGTATCCGCCACCGCCTTGTTGATCCGGTCCCACGAATAGCCTTTTGACCGGGCCTCGCCCTCGGCCCCGTGCTTTGCCCGCAGCTCAGAGTTCGCGGCATAGGCGGCGATGGCATCGGCGAACTGGCTGATCGCACCCGGCGTGATCAGGCGGCCCGATTGGCCATCGGCGACCAGACTGGCGCTGCCGGTCGCGATTGAGGCGACCACAGGCAGTCGGCAGGCCATAGCCTCCAACGTAACATTGCCAAAGGCTTCGGTTACCGAGGGGAAGAACAGCAGGTCCATGCTGGCGACCCCGCGCGCAAGATCTGTCCCGGCGAGGAAACCTGCGAACACCGCGTCGGGCAGCCGCGCCTCAAGCCAGCCGCGCGCCGGGCCTTCCCCGATGATGAGCACCCGGTGCGAAACGCCGCGGCGGTTCAACGCGTCGATGGTATCGGAAAAAACATCGAGCCCTTTTTCCATCACCAGACGGCTGTGAAAGCCCACGACGAACTCCTCATCCGCAATCCCTAGCGATTGCCGCCATTCCATCGAACGACGGTCAGGATTGAACTGTTCGCGGTCAATCCCGCGTGACCATATGTTGATGTCATAGTTCATTCGCTGCTCACGCAGCACTTGCGCGAAGCTTTCCGATGGCGCGACCAGCGCGTTGCAGCGGCGATAGAAGCGGCGCAGGATCGCCAGCGCAACCGGCTCAAACCAGGCGAGATTATAATACCGGAAATAGGTTTCAAACCGGGTGTGGACCGAAGCCAACACCGGCAGCCCGCGCGCCCGCGCCCAGCCCAGAGCGCGGTGACCCGATATGTCGGGCGAGGACACGTGCACCACGTTGGGGTTGAACGCGGCAAGATCACGCCGCGCGGCAAATGATAGCCCGAGCGGGAAGCGATATTCGGCGCGCCCCGGCACTGCGACCGAGGGCAGGCTGACCAGATCGCCCGTCGGGGCAAATGCCGGATTGGCAATCGTCGGCGAATAGACGCGCACTTCGGCACCCTGCTTTAGCAGATAGCCCACCAGCCGGTTGAGCGCCTGATTGGCCCCATCGCGAACGTAGTTATAGTTGCCGCTGAACAGGGCAACGCGCAGGCCTGCGCAGGAAGGTGTTTCGCCAGTCATCGGCGGGCCTTTAACCGGTGGACGCCAAGTTGGCGAGGGCGGAATGGCAGGGCAAATCACGCAAGGTCGAAAAGCTCTATACCCAACGGACTTCAGCTGGCTGCGCAGCAAACGGCGCGCCTCCCTTGGGGAAACGCGCCGCTGCATTGGTCTCGGTCAGGTGTTACCAGCCGCGATTGCTGCGATAGCGATAGTCGCCATCGCGATCCCGGTTCTGATAGCCGCCGTTGTTGTATCCGCCATTGCTATAACCACCGTTGTAGAAGCCGCCGTTGTTATAACCGCCGTTATCATAGCCACCATTGTTATAGCTGCCATTATTGTAATAACCGCCGTTGTTGTAACCATTCTGGCTGCGCTCATAGCAATAGCGGGATTGTTCGCCACGGTCGCAACTCTTGTTCTTATTGCTCGAAGCAATCGCCGCGATGGCGATGATGCCGAGCAGGCCCGCGCCGAT
The DNA here is from genome assembly GCA_043758655.1 of Novosphingobium sp. Taxonomy (GTDB): domain Bacteria; phylum Pseudomonadota; class Alphaproteobacteria; order Sphingomonadales; family Sphingomonadaceae; genus Novosphingobium. The sequence continues at coordinate 434 of JAYVNC010000121.1, read as the reverse complement.
TGCGACTGCGGTGCCGGTATCGTCATGGTGATGGTGTCCGCCATAGCCGCCGCCGTAACCGCCGCCATAGTTATAATCATTCGCCATTGCCGGGGCGGCGCTGGCCAAAGCAAAAGCAGTCAGGCCGGAAGCAAGAATGGTCTTCTTCAAAAAGCTGGTCATCGCCATCTCCGTCGGCGTTTCCGTGGCCCCATGCCCCGTGCGATTCGCCGCTTGAGTTGCTGTTTAGACTTGGCTGGATGAACGGAATTATTATGGATGTTGCAGCTGTTGTTCAGGTTGGGAGTGGGTTTGGTGAATGACATTCGGCGTTAGTTGATGATGTGCATACGCATCGTGTGCTTTTATTTTGAACCGACCGCGCGGCAAGCGGAAAGGCGCGGGCGGGCCTTGGTCGGGATTATGACAGAGGTGGGGTTTGTAGGAAAGGGGGG
>JAYVNC010000120.1:0-5824 GCA_043758655.1 Novosphingobium sp. | reverse complement strand
TTCTTTGCATGGGCATCGGCATTGCCAATAATCAGGTTGAAGATCGCGGCATCGAGAAGTTTCAGAATTTCGCGCGCGGGGCGCGTTGCTGCGCGGCGCAGCAGCGCGAAACAATCTGGGAAGATTGGTCCGCCTTCGCTAGCATATTTGCGGTGCGAGGGGATGCCAAGCGCCTGGGCAAAGTCTTCCTGATGGAGGCGGGTGACGCTTCCTTCTGCGCCAACCGCACGGTCGTAGCGGGTGACGAGCAGGAAGGACCGGTCCGCGACAATACGCATTTCAACCGCCGCAACTTCCAGTCCTATCGCGCTTGCCAGCGACATGCAGAAATATTCATTCTCCGTCGTGCCTTCAAACCGAGCGATTGGCGGTTTGAGGATATGGCTTGTCGGTTGCCCTGGCGCAGGGAGCGCGATTTGCCCGTCAATCAGCAGGACGGGCAGTTTGGATTGCGCGCCCGCCAGCGAGAGCCGCAAGCCATCTTCGCCCGCCAGCATGGGGCGGAGCGGTAGATGGTCGAGCAATTGCACGAGCGCATCGTCGCCAAGCGGTTTTGGGAGCAGTTTTGGCACGGCGTCGCTTGGTGACGCAGGCGTGTCCCCTTCGGGCAAGAGCGTCAGTGCGCCCGCGACTTCACCGCCGAGATATTCGAGCAGCCGGAATTCATTGTCCGCCGACACGCCGAGCGCGCGTGCAATGGCGGTGCGCTGCCCTTCTTCTGGCAATATGCCCCCGAAAAAAGCCTGAACTGTGCTGCGCTTGAAAGGTTCGGCTTGCTTGGAAAGCGAGAAAGACAAGGCCGGTGCCTTGGGATCGGCCAGCCACGCAGCATCATATGCAAACAGCGTTTCGCCATCGGGGCCGAGATAGAGGCAGCCGGCGATACGAGCACCCCACCAGACAGACAGGCGGTCGGTCATAGGTTGCCCGCAGGTGGCGCGATGGTGACATCGCAACCAAGCGTCGCCAGAACATGCAGCGCCTTTTCAAGCTGGAGCGTGGGCTTGCCTGCTTCAAGATCGATGATGAAGCGGACGCCGACGCCAGCCGCCGCCGCAAGCTCCGCCTGCCGCAGTTTCTGCGCCTTGCGTTCGCGGTGAACGATCAATCCGAGTGACTTGCTATCCATATTACCGAGCGGGACATTATTGAGGATTGCGGTCATTTGCAAGGATAATATTACCGATCAGGAATAATTTATATATTCGGGGATCGGCGATCAAAATTATTCCCGACCGCACACTTTTTGGAATTGCATCTCACCGGACCAAGGCAACCACCTTACTCCCTCCCATTGATGCCTCCCGCGCTAAATCCAGCACCTCGACCGCCTTGAGCTTAAATTCCGGCGCGAGATGCTCGTAGCGCAGCGTCATTGCGTAATCGCTATGGCCGAGCAGTTCGCGGATGGTGTTGAGATCGACGCCGCCCATCGCCAGCCTTGATGCAAAATGGTGGCGCATGTCGTGCCAGTGGAATGCGCTGATTTGCGCGTCCTTGAGCAGCCGACGCCATGACGTGTTGACGCGGTCAAAGCGCTCGCCCGCCTCGTTCACGAAGGCTAGCCCAGTCGTTTCCTCGCATTGGGCGCGCCAGTTGAGCAGCACCGACGTTGCTTCGCGGTTGAGCGGAATATGCCGCGTCCTCCTGGACTTGGCGGTTGCGCCTGTCACGGTCAGAATGCGCCGGTCGAGATCAATGTTCTCCCATGTCAGGTCGAATAGCTCGCCGCGCCTGCACCCAGTGTTGATCGAGAGCAGGATCAGCGGTTTCACATGATCGGTGAAAACGTAATCACGCAGACTGGGCAACAGCACATAGCCGCGTTCCGCGCGCCAGTGATTGGCTGATTCGCGTTCCAAGCGACGGCGCTCTTCGCGCGCTTCGATGGTTTCGCGCAGCCGGTATTCCTCGGCATCGCTCAGATAGCGAACCTTGAGGCAGTCATCGACACGGGCCTTCTTGATTTTGGCGAGCGGATTGACCGGCAATATCCCCCAATCGACCGCGCGGTTGAAGCTCGCTTTGATTGAGGAGATGTCGCGATTGATCGTCTGGTTGCTCAAGCCGCATTCGACCTTCGACGCGCGCCAGCGTTCAACATCAAGGCCAGTGATCTTATCGAGCGGCTTGTCGAGTAGCGCCTTGAAAGCGGTCTTGAGGCGGTTGAGATTCTGCGCATACGCCTTTTGGCTAGACCTCGCCCATGCCGCATAGTCGCCATCGAGGTATTCACGATAGCAGGGCATCACAGCCTTGGGCTTGCGCACCTCAATCGGATCAATACCACGATAGAAATCGGCGAGAATGGCGCGCGCACTTTCGCGCGCTTCACTGACACCAAGCACATCGGCCCGCCCAAGCCAGACCCGTTTACCGCGCGAATATTCACAGTAATAGGATTTGGTGCCGCTGGGCATGGCCCGCAGCACGAGACCCTTCAACCGCGTATCCCGGTGATCGACTTTGGCCGCAGGAACGGGCAATTTTTCGAAGACCATTTGGGTTAATGCTGCACGCATAGGTTACCACCTTCAAATGTTCCGCGAATCAATCTGGTGGTGCTGTGGTGGTGCAACTTGATGAAACGGGGCGGAACAAAGTGGCACCAAACGCAACAACGACCAGATCCTGAAACTCGCATTAAAGCACGGAGAAATCAATGTTTTTTTGATGCCAATTGATGCGTCATGAACCCCCCATTTTGGCGGCTGGGGGTGTGGGGGTCGGAGGTTCGAATCCTCTCGTCCCGACCAATTTCTTAAAATCATTGGCGGCCCTGAGCTTGATCGCAGTCCTCCCTGCCAGTTGGATAATCAATTTTCCTACAATAACCAATATGGTTACATGGGCGATTTTTCACAGGAGAATCGCTCATGGCACTGCTCCACGCTATACTCGGACCGATCACCGCGATCATCGATAAGGTCATCCCCGATCCCAAGGCGCGTGATGCGGCGAACCTGGAATTGCTCAAATTGCAGGGCTCGCAGGAGATGAATTTGCTGCAAACGCAGCTTTCTGCGATTGTTGCTGAGGCCAATTCGCATGACCCATGGACCAGCCGCGCGCGGCCAAGTTTTCTTTATGTAATGTACACGCTGATCCTGTGGGCACTGCCGATGGGGCTTCTCGCGGCGTTTCGCCCCGATGCTGCGGCGGACATCGCCAAGGGCATGAACGCCTACCTTAGCGGGCTGCCAGAGCCGCTCTATGCGCTGTTTGGCACCGGCTATCTTGGCTACACCGCAGCACGGCAGTGGGGGAAAATTCGCGGCACTGACAAGTAAGCGCGCTTTTGGTTAGAAATCAGTAACTGCTATTGCGTTATGGGTGTGGCTCGCGGTCATTTTGTCCGCCAGTCACACCCGAGAGCAGGACGCAAATGCCCAATATCTCGCTAAACTCCGCCAAACTCGCGCTCGCAATCTGCGCGTCGCTGCTGGTTTCTGCCTGCTCCGGCAGCAGCGGCGACATCGAAGAAAAACTGCAACGCGCCGAACAAGCAGCACAGCGCGCTGAAGCAGCGCAGGCCAGAGCCGAAACCGCCGCGCAGAAATCTGCATCATTCGGTGCACACACCAGCGCAGCTGTTGTGCAGGAGCCAGAAGCCCAGGCCCCCGGCTATCGCGAAGATGCCAAGTCGCAGCCTGACACGGTTTCGGCTGGTAGCGATCCCAAGCCCGACAATCCCAACAGCTAGTGCGACGTTTAATCCATTTAAGGTGAAAAAGCGGCACCAGCCCGCTCCCCCACCCCGCTGCCGCTCCCTTCAGCCCAGCTGAATCAGCCACTAAATTCACCTCTGCACTTGCCAGCGCTATCGCACCGGCGATAGGGCGGTTGGCTGTAACTGACTGCAAGAGGTCCACATGGGCGAAGAACGGGGCGCTTCACCGCGCCAAGGCAAAATGAGCGTCGATACGGCTCTGGTTCGCGAATTGGCTGATATGCTCAGCGAAACCGGCCTCACTGAGATTACGGTTGAGGACGGCGACCGCAAGATCAAGGTTTCGCGCGCCAGCACGGCGGCTCCGGTAACCTATGCCGCTGCACCTGCCCCCGCAGCACCCGCGCCCGCTGCGCCGGTTGAAAGTGCCGGTTCGGCTAAACCCGCCAATGTCGATGCGCTTAAATCGCCGATGGTCGGTACGGTCTACCTTGCCGCTGAACCCGGCACTCCCGATTTCATCGCCATCGGCAAACAGGTGAAGGTGGGCGACACCCTGCTGATTATCGAGGCGATGAAGGTGATGAACCCGATCACCGCGACCAAGGCCGGAACCGTTACCGCGATCCTGATCGAAAACGGCCAGCCGGTTGAATTCGACCAGCCGCTCGTCGTGATTTCCTAAGAGCGCGCGCCGCATATGGGAATCTCTCGCCTGCTGATCGCCAACCGCGGCGAGATTGCGCTGCGTATCCACCGCGCCGCGCACGAAATGGGGATCGAGACGGTCGCGGTGCATTCCACCGCTGATGCCGATGCCATGCACGTGCGGCTCGCCGATCATGCGGTGTGCATCGGGCCGCCAGCGGCGCGCGATTCATACCTCAATGTCGCGGCGATTATCTCGGCGGCGGAAGTTACCCATGCCGATGCCATTCATCCCGGCTATGGCTTCCTGTCTGAAAACGCCCAATTCGCCGAAATCGTTGAGACGCACGGCATCACCTGGATCGGCCCCAAGCCCGAACACATCCGCACGATGGGCGACAAGATCGCGGCAAAACGCACGGCGGGAGCATTGGGCCTGCCGCTGGTCCCCGGATCGGACGGCGCGATCAGCGATCTTGCCGAGGCCAAGGCGATTGCCGAAGCGGCGGGCTATCCGGTCATCATCAAGGCGGCAAGCGGCGGCGGCGGGCGGGGCATGAAGGTTTGTACCGGGCCGCACGAGCTTGAAACGCTGATGCAGCAGGCGGGGAGCGAGGCCAAGGCGGCGTTTGGCGATGCCACCGTCTATCTCGAAAAATATCTCGGCAACCCGCGCCACATCGAATTCCAGATCTTCGGCGATGGCAACGGCAAGGCGATCCATCTGGGTGAGCGCGATTGCTCGCTCCAGCGCCGCCACCAGAAAGTTCTGGAGGAAGCTCCCTCGCCCGTGATCAGCCCCGAAGTGCGCGCGCACATGGGCGGCATCGTCGCCAAGGCGATGGCCGACTTGGCCTATCGCGGCGCGGGCACCATCGAGTTTCTGTGGGAGAACGGCGAGTTCTATTTCATCGAAATGAACACCCGGCTTCAAGTTGAACACCCGGTGACCGAGGCGATCACCGGGGTTGATCTGGTGCGCGAACAGATCCGCATCGCCGATGGCAAGCCACTTTCGGTTGCGCAGGAAGACATTGAATTCAAAGGCCACGCCATAGAATGCCGGATCAACGCCGAAGACCCGTGGAACTTCACCCCCTCACCCGGCCTCGTTGAATCCTACCACGCGGCGGGCGGCATGAACGTGCGCGTCGATAGCGGGCTCTATGCCGGATACCGCGTGCCGCCGTATTACGAGTCGATGATCGCCAAACTGATCGTCTCCGGCCGCACCCGCGAAGGCTGCATCATGCGGCTGAAACGCGCGCTGGAGGAGATGGTGATCGGCGGGATCAAAACCTCGATCCCGCTGCATCAGGCGCTGATGAAGGATGCGGATTTTATTAACGGTGATTACACGATCAAGTGGCTGGAGGAGTGGCTGACGGGTAGGGATGGGTGATCAAAGGTGAGAACACCGGTAATAAAAGGGGCCATTCGTTGGGCGGTAGCACCGGATTAAAAAGGGGCCACTCCTGCTAGACCTTCGCATTTGTGCGGAGGCGG
>JAYVNC010000119.1:0-1791 GCA_043758655.1 Novosphingobium sp. | reverse complement strand
CAAGCTTTGGCGATGCTGGCAGACCGGCGCAGCGAACGTGCGGCAGATATAGCCCGTGCGCGGTCCGAATTGACTCGCTGGACAGGCGATCCTGATGCGCAGATTGACGGGCCATTTCCCAAATTTGCGGTCGATTCAGACGGGCTGCGACAGAATCTTGATCGTCACCCGGTGGTACTGATGGCGGGCGCACAATCGGGGCAAGCCGATGCCGATGTGGCACTCGTGCGGGCCGAGAAGCGGCCCGATTTTGGCGTTGATCTCGCCTATCAGCGCCGTGATCCACGCTTTGGCGATTATGTCTCGGCGGGGGTGACGGTCTCATTACCGCTCTTCACCAAGCACCGCCAAGACCCGATGATCGCTGCCTCCGCTATCCGCGCATCCGCAGTGCGGGCCGAACAGGAAGCAACGCGGCAGGCACTCACGGCGCAGCTTGATGCTGGCCTGGCCGATCATGTCATGCACCATGACCAATGGCTGCGCGCCCGCGATAGCTTGCAACCGCTGGCCGAGGAGCGGGTTGCTCTTGAAACCGCCAGTTATGGCGCGGGGCGCGCGAGCCTGACCGATGTAGTCGATGCGCATGTCGCGCTGGCCGATGCGATTCTCAACACACTTGATCGCGAAGCGGCTGTGGCGAGCGACGCCTTGCGGCTGACGCTTACCTTTCGGAGTGCTGACCAATGAACCCGTTTCAAACTGCCGCCGGCCGTGCGGTCGCTCTGGCGGTCCTTGCCAGTGGCGCGATTGGTTACGGGGTTGCGCGCTGGACAGCACCCACGTCTGCGCCACCATTCGCCACAGCACCTGCCAAGAAACCACTCTATTATTATGATCCAATGGTCCCGCTGGAACACTACGACAACCCCGAAACGCTGTCCTCAATGGGGATGAAGACCGTTCCCAAATATGCCGAGGGTGCCGATGCGGCTGGCGGCACGCCGGGCGTGGTTCCGGGCGTCAAGATCGACTCGGCCATTGCCCAAAATTTTGGCATGCGGGTTGTCGCTGTTACGCGCGGAGAACTCTCACAAGGCTTGATTGCCACCGGTGTACTTGATTTCAACCAGCGCGATGTGGCGGTGGTTCAGGCGCGCAGCGGCGGTTTCGTGCAAAGAGTCTATGCGCGCGCACCCGGCGATGTGATTGGAGCAGGCGCGCCGATTGCCGATATTCTGGTTCCCGAATGGGGCGGGGCGCAAAGCGAATTTCTAGCGGTTCGGCGCACCGGTGACGGTCCGCTAATCCGGGCATCGCGGCAAAGGCTGGCGCTGCTGGGCATGTCCCCCGGGATGATCGCGGGCGTTGAACGATCAGGCCGGGTGCAGAACCGCGTTACGATCACCACGCCTGCGGGCGGCGTGATCCGCACGCTCGGCGTTCGTGCAGGCATGACTGTATCGGCGGGACAAACGCTCGCCGAAGTTAGCGGGCTTGGCACGGTCTGGCTCGTTGCCTCGGTGCCCGAAGCACAGGCGGCGCAAGTGCGGGTCGGCAATATTGCTCGCGTGACTTTTACGGCCTTCCCCGGTGAACCGAGGAGCGGCAAGATCATCGCGATCTTGCCCGAAGCCGAGGCTGCGAGTCGCACCGTGAGCGTCCGCATTGAGCTCCCTAATCGCGGCGGTAGGCTGCGACCTGGTATGTTTGCTCAAGTCGCACTGGGCGGCGAAGCGCGTGCCGCCTTGCTCGTACCCTCCGAAGCGGTGATCCGCACGGGAACGCGCAATCTGGTTATGCTCGCAGGCAAAAACGGGCGCTACAGCCCTGCCGAAGTCCGCATTGGCG
>JAYVNC010000118.1:0-1796 GCA_043758655.1 Novosphingobium sp. | reverse complement strand
GGGTCAAACTGGCGCTGAGCGATGTCGAAAAGCTGTTCGGCCGGCGCTAATCAGTCGCCGCGCACTTTGACAAAAGCATTGGCAACATACGACATTACGGGCTCAGAGTTTTGATTGAACACGGTAAGCTTGGCCTTGAAAATTCCCATATCGGGCCGTGACCCGCTTACCCGTTTCTCAAGTAATGTACGCTCGCACGTCAGCGTGTCACCTGGATAGACCGGCCGCAGAAAAAGCAACTCATCGATGCCGGGCGAGCCCAACCCCTGATGATCAAGCTCTACCTGATTGGCGACGAGCATGGCCATGCTCATCGCCGCAGTGTGTCATCCGCTCGCTGCAAGCCGCCCAAAATGCGTCTTTGCCGCCGCCTCATCGCTCAGGTGGAACGGCTGGGGGTCATACTTGCGCGCGAATTCCAACACCTCATCGCGCGTCACTGCATAGTGACCAAAACGCGCGACCGAGCCGACTTCCATATCTTCAAAAAATTGCATGACAGGGCTCTTTTGAACAAATTTAGACGTTGAACTTGAAGTGCAGAACGTCGCCGTCCTGTATCTGGTATTCCTTGCCCTCTTGGCGCAGCTTTCCAGCTTCTTTCGCGCCGTTTTCTCCGCCCAAGGCGACATAGTTATCATAGGCGATTGTCTCCGCCCGAATGAACCCGCGCTGCATGTCTGAATGGATTTCGCCCGCCGCATCGGGGGCTTTTGCGCCTTTGTGAACCGTCCATGCGCGCGCTTCCTTGGGGCCGACGGTGAAGAAGGTTAGCAGGTGGAGTAGATCATAGCCCGAGCGGATGATGCGCGCGAGGCCGGTTTCGTGGAGGCCCATTTCCTCTAGGAAGACCATGCGATCCTCCATTTCCATCGACACCAGCTCGCTCTCAATCGCGGCGGAAACGATCACCGCATTGGCTCCCTCGGCCTTGGCCTTGGCGAAAACCTTGGCGGAAAAATCATTGCCGTTCGCTGCCGATTCCTCGTCAACATTGCAAACATACAGCACCGGTTTTGCAGTGAGCAGTTGCGCCTGAGCGAACACACGGGCTTCTTCTTCGTCCTTGGGCACGGTCAGCCGCGCAGGCTTGCCTTCGCGTAGCAATTCAAGTGCTTGCCCGAGCACCGCAGCGATGATCTTCGATTCTTTATCGCCCTGAGCAGACTTTTTTACCGCAGCAGGAACGCGCTTTTCCAGGCTTTCCAGATCGGAAAGCATCAGCTCTGTCTCGACCGTTTCCGCGTCCGACACAGGGTCAATCTTGTTATCGACGTGTTGGATATCGTCATTCTCAAAACAGCGCAGCACGTGGACAATTGCGTCGACCTCGCGGATATTGCCGAGGAACTGGTTGCCGAGGCCTTCACCCTTTGAGGCACCCCGCACGAGCCCGGCAATATCAACAAATCCCAGCTGTGTTGGGATGATCTTTTGGCTGCTGGCGATCTTGGCGAGCGTATCAAGCCGCGCATCGGGCACGCCGACATTGCCGACGTTGGGCTCAATCGTGCAAAACGGATAGTTCGCCGCCTGCGCCGCCTGCGTTTCGGTCAGCGCATTGAACAGGGTGGACTTGCCGACATTGGGCAGCCCGACGATACCGCATTTGAAACCCATTATTGACTCCGCTCGTAGATCGGCGCTGCATAGAACAAGCGCGGCCAATTGCTAGAGGGAGTGGCGTTATGGGAGTTTTAGGTTTTGGAGGGTTCTTCTTTCGCTCACCTAATCCCGAGGCGGCTAGCGCCTAGTATCGCGAGCACTTGAACGTTGGCGGTGGTTGCAGCGGAACC
>JAYVNC010000117.1:0-17175 GCA_043758655.1 Novosphingobium sp. | reverse complement strand
GTCAGCTGCCGCGCAACCGGCGGCACCTGCTGGGCGTTAATCAGACAAATCGACTGCTACCCATGGCTAAACTGGTTGCAACTGAGACTAGTTCTGCCTAGAAGAACTAGGCAGACGGCAGAAATCCGCAATCATCCTAGTTTACATCCGGTGCAGCACGGCCCAGCCTTCACACGAGGCCTGCTGCTTTGAGGAGAGAGACAGCCATGGCGACCCGTTCCGCCGCAGCAAAGGGCGCGGCCCACGTGCCTGCGCTCGCCACCACCCTTGCCGCCCGGCTGGCCAAGGCGGTTTTGCCGGGTGACCTTGCGCTGACGCCCGCCGCGCTTGATGCGGCGGCGGCGTTCCTGCTGTCTGCCGCCACGCGCCGCGCGGCTGGTTGCCCGGTGATTGCGATCAAATCGGATGGCGCAAGCGCGCGCATGACCCGCGTTGCCGTGGTCAATGACGATATGCCGTTCCTCGTCGATTCGATCGCCGCTACAGTCGCGGCGCAGGGGCTTGCGATTGATCGCCTGATCCACCCTGTCTCTGCGGTAGAGCGCAGTAAGACCGGGCAGTTGATGGCTCTGCCCAAAGGCACCGACGGAACCGCACGCGAATCAATGGTTTATCTTGAGACTGGCCGCACGGGCGCCGCTGCTCAATCGGCGCTGGCCGCCGCGCTCGAACAGACATTGGCGCAGGTCCGCTCAGCCGTTGCTGATTGGCCAGCAATGAAAGCCCTCATGGCCGCCGACGCTAGTGCACTTGAAGCGCGGTTTGGCGCGGGCTCAGAAAGCGCGGCACTGCTGCGCTGGCTTGGTGACGATATGCTCACCCTGCTCGGCCATGTTACCCACACCCGCAGCGGGCGCGAAAGCGATTTGCTCGGGCTCTGCAACGGCACTGCAAAGCCTCTGCTCGCCGCCGCATCGTGGAAAAATGCCTTTGCGTGGTTCGATGCCAACCCGAATGCCCGGGTTCCGCTGGTGATCAAGTCCAACCGCATCAGCGCGGTGCACCGCCCGGTGCCGCTTGATCTGTTTCTGGTGCCGGTGATTAAGGCCGGAAAAGTCGAAGCGCTTTCGGTGCATGCCGGAATCTGGACCAGCGCGGCGCTCGCCGAATCGCCTTCGGACGTTCCGGTGATCCGCGCGCAGCTGGCCGCGCTGATGGACAAGTTTGGCTTCCCCCCAGGCGGGCACAACGGCAAGGCCTTGGTCCATGCGCTCACCGCTTTGCCGCACGATATTCTGATCAGTTTTGAGGAGCGCGATTTAGAGCGCGTTGCAACGACGATGATGAGCCTTGTTGAGCGCCCCCGCCCCCGGCTGATGCTGGTCAAGGCACCGCTCGAACGCCATCTCTTCGCCTTCGTTTGGTTGCCGCGCGATGCGATTTCCACCGGCACCCGGCTTGAAGTGCAGGCGATGCTGGTTCAGGCGGCGGACGGCCCGGTGCTCGATTGGAGCCTTGAGGTGGAAGGCAGCAACCTCGCCCTGTTGCGCTTCGTTATCGATATTCGCGAAGGCGCGACGATCCCTGATGAACGCGCGCTCGATGCCCGGCTCAAGCTGATGCTGCGCGGCTGGGGTGAGGCGGTGGAGAGCGAACTTGCACACCATCTCGATTCCGGCCTCGCCGCCGAAATTTCAGCGCGTTTCGCCGATGCTTTCCCACTCGGCTATCGCTCGGCCCATGGTCCGGTTGAGGCCGCGCTCGATATCCGCTCGTTGCTGGCACTGGCGAGCCACGATTCTGCGGCTGACAGCGCAGCCCCGCGGCGCGGCGTGCGACTTCATGCCCGCGCTGGCGATGGGGAACAACACCTGCGGCTCAAGCTTTATCAGCGCAGCGGCGCGATTGCGCTTTCTGATGCGGTTCCGGCGCTCGAGAATTTCGGTTTCCGAGTAATTGAAGATACGCCGACTGCACTCGAAGGAAAGGGCGAGAGCCTCGGCGCGATCCACGATTTCCTGCTTGAACTGCCCGCGACGCGCTCTGCCGCCAACGTGCTGGCGCAGGCAGCGATGATCGAAGCGGCGATTGCCGCAGTGCTCAATGGCACCAGCGAGGATGATGCCTTCAACCGGCTGATCCCCGGTCTTGGGCTCGGCGCGCGCGAGGCCAATTGGCTGCGCGCGTGGTTCCGCTATCTGCGGCAGGCGGGGATGACCTTTGGCATTCCCACCGCCGTCGATGCCCTCCAACACGCGCCACAGGTAACGAACGGTGTGCTCGCGCTGTTCGCCGCTCGCCACGATCCTGAATTTTTGGGCAACCGCGACAAGGCCGAAGCAAAAGCGCAGGACGCCATCCGCGAAGGCCTGACGAAAGTTGCGGCGATCAACGATGACCGCCTGCTGCGCGCCTATCGCGCGCTGGTGGCTGCAATGTTACGAACCAATGCCTTCGCCCCTGCCGCTCTGTCTGGCGGACTGATCGCGCTCGCGTTCAAGCTCGATTCTGCCCAGGTTCCGGGCCTGCCGAAGCCGCTGCCGTGGCGCGAAGTCTTCGTCTATTCGCGCCGCGTTGAGGGCATCCATCTGCGCGCTGGCCCGGTCGCGCGCGGAGGCCTGCGCTGGTCTGACCGGCGCGATGATTTCCGCACCGAAGTGCTCGGGCTGATGAAGGCGCAGCGGGTCAAAAACGCCGTGATCGTGCCGACCGGGGCCAAGGGCGGCTTCTATCCCAAGCTCCTCCCCGATCCTTCGCAGAACCGCGATGGCTGGCTGGCTGAGGGCAAGGCGAGCTATCAGGTTTTCGTCCGCTCGCTGCTTTCGATTACCGATAACATCGTGAACGGAAAAGTCGTTCACCCGGAACATGTCACCATCTGTGATGGTGAAGACCCCTATTTCGTCGTCGCGGCAGATAAAGGCACAGCGACCTTTTCTGACACCGCCAACGCTCTTGCTGCGGAATACGATTTCTGGCTCGACGATGCTTTCGCCAGCGGCGGGTCGAAAGGCTATGACCATAAGGCGATGGGCATCACCGCCAAGGGCGCATGGTTTTCGGTCCAGCGCCACTTCCTTGAACTCGGCACCGATGTGCAGAAAGACCCGGTGCGGGTCGCCGGGTGCGGCGATATGTCGGGCGACGTGTTCGGCAACGGCATGCTGCTCAGCAAATCGCTCCGGCTGGTCGCCGCCTTCGATCACCGCCACATCTTTCTTGACCCCCAACCTGACGCGGGCAAATCATGGAAAGAGCGCGCTCGGATGTTCGCGCTGCCGCGATCAAGCTGGGATGATTACAACAAGGCGCTGATTTCCAAAGGCGGCGGGGTGTTTCCGCGCAGCGCCAAGGAAATTCCGCTAAGCGCCCCGGTGCGCGCGATGCTGGGCATTGACGCCGCATCGCTCGATCCTGAAAGCCTTATCACCGCGATCCTTAAGGCCGAGGTCGACCTGTTTTGGTTCGGTGGCATCGGCACCTATGTCAAAGCCGCGAATGAAAACAACGCTACTGTCGGCGATCCCGCCAATGATGGCCTGCGCGTCGATGGCCGCGATCTGCGCGCGCGAGTAATTGGTGAAGGTGCCAATCTGGGGTGCACACAGGCCGGGCGGATTGACTATGCCATGCACGACAGCGGCGGTGCGGGCGGGCGGATCAACACCGATTTCATTGATAATTCTGCGGGCGTCGATTGCTCGGACAAAGAGGTCAACATCAAGATCGCGCTGGCATCGGCCAAGCGCGCCGGGCGGCTTACCGAGCCCGCGCGGGTCAAACTGCTGGTAGAAATGACCGACGATGTTTCGGCACTGGTGCTCGAAGATAACCGGCTGCAAGCCTTGGCGTTGTCAATTGCCTCATCGGGCGGCGCGGCGGGTACGGGTTCCTACTTGCGGCTGATCGAAATGCTCGAAGAGCGGGGGCAGTTAGACCGAAAAACCGAAGGTCTGGCGGACAACGATACGCTCAAGCGCCGCGCCGCCGATGGCCACGGCCTCACCCGGCCCGAACTTGCGGTGCTGCTATCGAGCGCCAAGCTGGCATTGCAAGAAGCGCTTGAGCATTCCACTGTGGTCGATGACCCGGGGTTCGATGGCGATCTTCTGGAAGCGTTTCCACCCGCCATGCGCGGCAAGTTCGGCAAGGACATCCTCAGCCACCGGCTGCGGCGCGAGATAATCGCCACCCGCATTGCCAACCGCATGATTAACCGCATCGGCACCATCCATCCGTTCGAACTGGTCGAGGAAGAAGGCGCAAACCTGGCGCAGGTCGCGGGGGCTTTCGTTATCGCCGAACAGTTGTTCGGGCTTGATGCGGTGTGGCAACGGATTGAAACAACCCCGATGAACGAGGTCGCACGGATTGCGCTGATCCGCCGCATGTCGGGCGCGGTGCGCAGCCATATGGCTGACCTGCTGCGCGCAGGGGCTGGTCTTGTCCCGCCATCGCGGACGGTTGCCGAGCTGGCGGGCGGGATAGTCACCTTAACCGGGCTTGCCGCCTCGCTGATTACCGGCGAAGCGCGCGCGCAATCGGGGCGCATCGTCGGTGAAATCATCGCCACCGGCGTACCAAAGGCGGAAGCCGCCAAGGTTGCGCATCTGTTTGACATGGACGGCGCGGTGGGGCTCGCCCGGTTGGCGCGCGATAGCGGTGTCGAGCCTGAAACGCTGACCCGCGCGTTTTCGCATCTTGGTGCAAGGCTGGGGCTCGATTGGGCGCAGCAGGCTGCCGCGCGGGCACGGCCATCCGATCCGTGGGAACGCCTGCTGGTGGCCGGCCTCGCGCGCGATTTCCAGCAAATGCGGCTCGATTTTCTGCGCCGTGCGGGCGCTGGGGGCAAACGCAAGGCTGATCCAGCGGCGGCGGTTGAGGCCTGGGCGGCGGCGCAGGCACAATCGATCAGCCAGTTCCGCAGCATGGTCGCGCGCGCGCAATCCTCGGCCCCAGTCGCGCCTGCGGTGTTGGCGCAGATTGCCAGCCAGGCAAGGAATTTGTTGGGGCGGTAGGGTTTACTCCCCCTCCACCGCGCTCACCAACAGCTTGTCGATTTTGCGGCCATCCATATCGACAATCTCGAACCGCCAGCCCTGTTCGGTGAACACCTCGCCCTCATGTGGCAGGCGTTTGAGCACGGACAAAGCATAGCCCGCCACGGTGGCGTAATCGCGATCATCGGGCAGCGTGATCGCCAGCCGCCCGGCGAGCGCATCAACCGGCAAGGCGCCCGAAATCAGCAGCGAACCGTCCTCGCGCTCAACCACCATCGGCATATCGCCTTCATCCTGGTGGCTGGCAAATTGCCCGACAATGGCGGTGAGCAGATCGGCGGGGGTAACCGCGCCTTCAAGGTGGCCGTATTCATCGTGGACCAGCGCCATCGACACGCCCGATTGCTGCAAAATGCGCAAGGCATCCATCGCGTCGAGCTGATCGGGGACGATTTCCGCCTTTTTCATCAGTCGCCCGATCATCGCCTTTTTGCCGCCGAGCAGAGCGCGCTGCACGTCTTTGACCTTGACCACGCCGACGATGGTATCGGGCGAACCATCGACCACCGGCCACAGCGAATGCGGCGAGCTTTTGAGCAGCGCGCGCACCGTGTCTTCGTCAGCGCGGCGGTCAATCATATCGAGTTCGTTGCGCGGGGTCATCAGCTCGCGCACCGGGCGATCCGCCAGCCGCATGATGCCCGACATGATTGCGCGCTCGTCTTCCTCGATCACCCCGGTGCGCGTCGCTTCGGCGAAAATCATGTGCAGTTCTTCGGCGGTGACGACGCTTTCCCCGCGCCGGGTCACGCGCAGCAATGAGAGGATCAGGCCCGAACTTTTGTCGAGCAGCCAGACGAACGGCGCCATCGCCCTAGCCAGCATCGCCATCGGCAGCGCGGCGATCACGGCGATGCCCTCGGCATGGCGGAGTGCAACCTGCTTGGGCACCAACTCGCCGATCACCAGGCTGAAATAGCTGGTCACGGCGATGCTGACGATGAATCCTGCGCGCGCGGCGCTATGTTCGGGCACGCCAAATGCCAGCAACCGCTCGCCCACTGGCCCTCCCAGTTCAGAGCCCGAATAGGCACCAGCAACGATGCTTACCAGCGTAATGCCACTCTGCACTGTGCTGAGGAATTTGCCGGGATCGGCCGCCAGCGCGATTGCCACACCCGCGCCTTTACTGCCGCGTTCGGCCTCAACCTTGAGCCGGGCGGTGCGCGCCGAAACGATCGCCAGTTCGGAAAGCGCGAACAGCCCGTTGAGCAGGATCAAACCTGCGATAATGAAAACATCGGACCATGGAAAAGGTGTCACGCCGCGAGCACTATCAGTTCTGCCCAGCTCCCGCCAGTTCCCTTGCACGGGTGGCTAATCGCGCGACTGCATCGGCGTGAATCGCAGGCGCGGTAACCAGAACGCCGAAGGCGCGCGGATCGGGTTTGTTGTAATTGAGCTGGCCGCCAAAGGCATCGGTCGCCGCAGCCCCCGCCTCACGCGCGATCAGGGCCGCTGCGCCAATATCCCACTCCCAGCCCCAGCGCAGCGTGGCGAGCAAATCGGCCTCGTCAGCGGCAACCATGGCAATGCGCAAGGCTATCGAATTGGGTTTGTCCACTATTTGAAGGTCGGCATCGACCGAGGGCAGGTGATCTGCCGGAACCCGCGCACCGGGCAAAACGGAGCGCGTACTCGCCGCCAGCCGCATGCCGTTGCGCCACGCCCCTTGCCCCGCCTCAGCCTGCCAGAATTCACCGCGCGCCGGGGCGTGGAGCATCCCCAGCAAAGGCCGCCCGGCGCTCACCAGCGCTACCGACACTGCCCAGCCGCTACGTCCGCGAATAAAATCCCGGGTGCCGTCAATCGGATCGACCAGCCAAATCAGATCGCCGTTAAGCCGTTCGGGGGCATCGGCGGTTTCCTCCGATAGCCAGCCCGCAGCTGGCAACAGCGCGCCCAGTTCGCGCTTAAGGAAAGCGTCAACCTCAAGATCAGCGGCGGAAACCGGATCGCCGGGCGATTTTTCCCAGGTGTGGAGCGCATGCCCGCCACCCGGCCAGCGCGCCATCGCCAGATCGCCGCTTGCACGAACAATCGCTTCAAGGCGAGCGCGGTCAATCACGCCTGCTGCTCCCCTGCGAATTTGTCCGGCACGAATCCGCGCGTCTGTGATAATCGTTCGCAACTGGCGTTCATATTTCTACCCTAGAGGCGGATTGCAGGGCTTTTCAAGCCCGCCGCACTATGCTTATGCGGCGGCGCACCATAACTCCGCCCTTTGCTCAGTCTCCGAAAGCGCCCTGCCATGAACATCCATGAATACCAAGCCAAGGAACTGCTGGCAAAATTCGGCGTCAAAATCCCCGCAGGCATGGCCGCGATGACCGTGGCCGATGCCGTCGCCGCAGCCAAGACGCTCCCCGGGCCGCTCTATGTCGTCAAGGCACAGATCCACGCGGGCGGGCGCGGCAAGGGTAAGTTCAAGGAACTCAGCGCCGATGCCAAGGGCGGCGTACGGCTGGCGAAGTCGATTGACGAGGTTGAAGCCTTCGCCGCCGAAATGCTCGGCAACACGCTGGTGACGATCCAGACTGGTGATGCGGGCAAGCAGGTGAACCGGCTGTACGTTACTGACGGCGTCGATATCGCCAGCGAATACTACCTTTCGATGGTGGTTGACCGCGCATCGGGGCGGATCGCTCTGATCGTTTCAACCGAAGGCGGCATGGATATTGAAGACGTGGCGCATAACACGCCCGAAAAGATCACCACTATCACTGTCGATCCCGCGCAAGGCTTCATGCCGCACCATGGCCGCGCAGTGGCCTTTGCGCTCAAGCTCAAGGGCGATCTGAACAAGCAGGCGCAGGTTGTCTCGAAGCAGCTTTACGATGCTTTCATGGCGATGGATTGCGCGATGCTGGAGATCAATCCGCTGGTTGAGACCAAAGACGCGCAGCTTCTGGTGCTCGACACCAAGATGAGCTTCGATTCAAACGCGCTCTATCGCCATCCTGATATCGAGGCCCTGCGCGATGAGACCGAGGAAGACCCCGCCGAAGTCGAGGCCAGCAAATATGACCTCGCCTATATTAAGCTCGATGGCGATATCGGCTGCATGGTCAACGGCGCGGGCCTCGCTATGGCGACGATGGACATCATCAAGCTGAACGGCATGTTCCCCGCCAATTTCCTCGATGTCGGCGGCGGCGCGACCAAGGAAAAGGTGACATCGGCGTTCAAAATCATCCTGTCCGATCCGGCAGTGAAGGGCATCCTCGTCAACATCTTCGGCGGCATCATGAAGTGCGACATCATTGCCGACGGCATCGTTGCAGCGGCCAAGGAAGTGAACCTATCGGTGCCACTGGTGGTCCGGCTGGAAGGCACCAATGTTGAACAGGGCAAGGCCATCCTCGACAATTCAGGGCTGGCGATTGTTTCCGCCAGCGACCTTGGCGATGCCGCGAAGAAGATTGTGGCGGAAGTGAAGAAGGCGGCGTAATAAGGCATTCAGACCTTTGGTCTAATGTGAGACATACAATGGCTGAGAACATTGAAAACTTGATGCTCGAGCATCTCAAACGGTTCCAGGCAACGCTTGATCGGATTGAGCGGGATTTGCGCGAATCCAAGACGCGGCAGAATGAGACTCATTCCGCTGTTATTTCGCTTCGCCGTGATCAAGTTCAGGACGCGGAGGTTTCCGCCAATATTCATGTTCAACTCGATTCAGTCAAAGATCGGCTGGACAGGATCGAACGCCGCCTTGAATTGAGCCATTAGGCTTGAAGATTGGGCGCGTGTTGGCGCGGGTCCAAACCCAGCACTTGACCTTCAGCCCATCTCCAAGCAATGGGCAAACCGCATGCGTTTAATCGCGCGGCTAAGATTTCTCACGTCTCCATTGGGGAAGGACAAAAGCCCATGAAGATCATCGTCCCGGTAAAGCGGGTGATTGATTATAACGTCAAACCACGGGTGAAATCCGATGGCACCGGCGTCGATCTTGCCAACGTCAAGATGAGCATGAACCCGTTTGACGAAATCGCCGTTGAAGAGGCGCTGCGCCTGCGCGAAAAGGGCGTGGCTACCGAAGTGATCGCGGTATCTGTCGGCCCGCAAAAGGCGCAGGAAACCTTGCGCACCGCGCTCGCAATGGGTGCTGACCGCGCCATTCTGGTGATGACCGATGACGAGGTTGAGCCGCTCGCCGTTGCCAAGATACTTAAAGCCATTGCCGATGAAGAAGCCCCCGGCCTCGTCATCCTTGGCAAGCAGGCAATTGACGATGATTGCAACCAGACCGGCCAGATGCTCGCCGCGCTGATGGGCCGCCCGCAAGGCACTTTCGCTAGCGCAGTTACAGTCGATGGCGATTCGGTTTCGGTCACGCGCGAAGTTGATGGCGGCTCGGAAACGGTCAAGCTGGCGATGCCCGCGATTGTCACCACCGATCTGCGGCTGAACGAGCCGCGCTATGCCTCGCTGCCGAACATCATGAAGGCGAAGAGCAAGCCGATGGCGAACAAGACGCCTGCTGATTACGGCGTTGACACTGCCCCGCGGCTCAAAACGCTGAAAGTTACCGAACCGCCGGTGCGCGTCGCCGGGATCAAGGTTGCCGATGTTGATGCACTGGTCGCCAAACTCAAGGAAATGGGAGTCGCCGAATGAGCGTTCTCGTCTACGCTGAACACGACAATGCCGCGCTGAAAGATGCGACGCTTGCCGTAGTTGCCGCCGCTGCAAAGCTGGGTGAAGTCCATGTGCTGGTCGCTGGCGCTGGCTGTGCTGGCGTGGCTGATGCCGCCGCCAAGGTCGCAGGCGTTGCCAAGGTGCTGCTGGCGGATAACGCCGCCTATGCCAACCAGCTGGCTGAAAACGTTGCGCCGCTGGTGGCCGGTTTGATGTCGGGATATGATGCCCTGCTCGCGCCTGCCACCGCGCATGGCAAGAACATCGCCCCGCGCGTCGCCGCGCTGCTCGATGTCATGCAGATTTCGGACATTCTTTCGGTCGAAGGCCCCAAGACCTTCACCCGGCCAACATACGCGGGCAACGCCATCGCCACGGTCGAATCGAGCGATGCCAAGCTGGTAATTACCGTGCGCGGTACGGCTTTTGCCAAGGCGGAACCAAGCGGTGGTTCGGCTTCGGTCGAGGCTGTTTCAGGCGGGGCCGATGCTGGCATGTCCAGCTTCTCTGGCGCAGAAATCGCCAAGCTCGAACGCCCCGAACTGACCAGCGCCAAAATCATCGTCTCCGGCGGCCGCGCGCTCAAGGATGCGGCGACGTTTGAGCAGGTCATCTTCCCGCTGGCCGACAAGCTCGGCGCAGCCGTCGGCGCAAGCCGCGCGGCGGTCGATGCAGGCTATGTCCCCAACGATTACCAGGTCGGCCAAACCGGCAAGATCGTCGCCCCCGAAGTCTACGTGGCTATCGGCATCTCCGGCGCGATCCAGCACCTCGCAGGCATGAAAGATTCAAAAACCATCATCGCCATCAACAAGGACGAAGACGCGCCGATTTTTCAGGTCGCGGATATCGGACTGGTGGCTGATTTGTTTAATGCCGTGCCGGAGCTGACTGGGAAGTTGTAAGCCGCTCGCGCAGTTAGCAAACCATGATCGCCTCGACCGCGAGGCCGAGGCCTTTGGTGCTTCTGCCCTTGCAGCTTTCTGGCAGAATGTACCGGATGCGCTCGACAGAATAGCTCGCAACAGGATTGCCTTTTGCGCCTTTGGCGGGTTGGTATTTCGCTCGCGCGATCAGTACCTTGCAGGTTTGCAAATCGAGATCGGTGGACGTGCTGCTCACCAGAACCCGGCAAAAACTGGGAACGCCCTTTTCGGTAAGTGTCAGCTGGGCGATAACCACACCTGCCAACTCCTCACGCAGCGATTTTGAGGGATAGTCCATGCCCGAAATCCACGATTCGCGTGGGCTCATTGCGCTCGGTTGGATCGCGACCGAACCTATAGCCGCAACATCGGCTCCCCAGCTTTTGAGCAGATCATCGTGGCAGGTCTGCATGGCCTTGAGCGCCGCACGCGCCCCTTGCCAAACAAGCGAAACATCAAGCTTTCCCGTGGCTACGAATTGCACTTGCTGCGCATTGGCCAAGGACTCAAGCGTCGCAGCATCGGCATCATTCCAGCGTAGGTAGCGCCCTTGGCCCGACAGCTTGCCAGAAATAGCGTCAAATTGCTGCTCAAGCCTTTTCGGCTTGATGCGCATGGTCACGGATATTTCGGATTCCAGTTTGGGGAGCGCTTTGCCTGTCAATGTCAGGTCAAAGCTTCCAAGGCCTGAACCACGCGACAACTGCACAGTTAAGGACTGATTGCCCGTGCCGAAAGTGCGCGAAAGCTGACACTCGTCTTTAGTGTAGTTCATCGTCCATGGCGTAGTCGGCTCAATTTGAGACGTTTTAGGCGGCGGCGGCGCGCTCTCCGCAGGGAAGGGTACGGCACCCAGCAACAAAGCAATTGAAGATAGAAAGCGCATCGCTTCACCTATCAGAAAGTTGTTTGTTCCCTTCTCCATTCTATGCAGCCTTTTTGAAGATATCGATTTTCTACCTTCTGCGTAGAATTCTTTCAAACTAAGATTTTTCTCGCGCTTCACTCCAAATTGCATTACAATGTAATGCACAAAGGAACCACCCATGCCCGCCAACGCCCTAGTCCAGACCCGTATCAATGTCACCGTCAAGGAAGAGGCCGCCGCCGTGCTCGCGGCAATGGGGCTGACGGTTTCCGATGCCGTCCGCATTATGCTCACCCGCGTCGCGCATGATAAGGCGCTGCCGTTTGAACCGCTTGTTCCCAATGCCACAACCATCGCCGCGATGAAGGAAGCGCGTAACGGGAATTTGAAGAGCTATCCGGATTTCAAGGCGTTGCTGGCCGATCTAGATGCGGACGATTGATCCGACCGGGCGATTCAGGCGCGATCTCAAACGTGAATTGAAGGGCAAATATCGCCGAGTCATCACGGATGAACTGGATGAGCTGATCACACTCTTGGCGGATGATGTTCCGCTCGATACACGCCACCGCGATCACGCGCTGACCGGCGACTGGAAGGATCATCGCGATTGCCATGTGAAGCCCGATCTCGTGTTGATCTATTGCAAGCCGGATGATGCGACCTTGCAATTGGTGCGGCTTGGATCACACGCAGAATTGGGTCTGTAATCACCCCAAACCTTGCCCTCTCCGCCATCCCCGTCCAAACCCCACCCATGATCGCCGAAGTCGAACCCTTCCACGCCATCGCCATCAGCCGCATTGCCCATGCCATGAAGGCGGCGGGGGGTGACGTTATCCATATGGAGTTCGGCCAGCCGAGCACTGGCGCTCCCGCCCCTGCCATCGCAGCAGCGCATCAGGTGCTCGATGCCGATCCGATGGGCTATTGGGAATCGACCCCGCTGATGGACCGCATCGCGCGCCATTATGCTGAGGCTTACGGGGTTGAGGTGGCGCGCGATCAGATTGTCCTGACTTGCGGGGCCTCTCCGGCGCTGGTGATGGCGCTGACCTGTCTGTTCGCGCCCGGCGCGCGGGTGGCGATCGCGCGGCCCGGCTATGTTGCCTATCGCAACACGCTGAAGACGCTTTATCTTGAGCCGGTCGAGATGCCCTGCGGCGCGAGTGAGCGGTATCAGATCACCGCCAAGGCGCTCGATGCACTTGATCCGGTGCCCGATGGCCTGATTATCGCCAGCCCCGCAAATCCTACGGGAACGCTGATCGAGCCAGAGGAGCTTGCGGCGATTGCGCAGGTTTGCCGCCGCAAAAATATTCGCGTTGTCTCGGACGAGATATACCACGGCATCACTTATGATGCGCCCGCGCAGTCGGTGCTTCAGCACTTGCCCGATGCGCTGGTCGTGAACAGCTTTTCCAAATACTTTTCGATGGCGGGCTGGCGGCTCGGCTGGATCGTCGTGCCGCCTGATCTGATCGCGGCAGCGCGCGCGCGGATGGGCAGCCTGTTCCTCACGCCCCCGGCGCTCGCGCAGCATGCGGGACTGGTCGCCTTCGATTGCCGCGAGGAACTGGAAGGACACGTGCACACTTACGCGCGCAACCGCGAACTGCTGCTCGCCGCGCTGCCGCTGATGGGCCTCCAGCGCATCGCCCCGCCCGATGGCGCGTTCTATATCTGGGCGGACATCGGCCACCTGACCAATGACAGCCTGTCGTTTTGCGAGGCGCTTCTGCGCGAAACAGGCGTGGCCACCGCACCGGGAATCGACTTTGATCCGGTTGACGGCGGCCGCTTCATCCGGTTCAGTTTCGCGGTATCGACGCCGCTGATCGAAGCCGCCATCGCGCGGATGATTGTCTGGTTTAGCGAACGGGGGTGTGCCACGCCAGCGTTGACGTTTGGCCTAATGGCCTCGCTCCCCCACCCCTAACCCCTCCCCGACGGGGAGGGGGATTCAACGTTATGTCATCATGCTTTAGCGCACGGGGCAGGCGAGAACGCCCAGTCCTCTTGACCAAACAGCAGAAAAGCGTCCCTTACCGGGGCAGTACCCGTAGTCTCGCTTAGGGAAAATTACGCGGCACACCCGAAAAACGATTTTAACCGACGCGGATATAGACTGCGCGGCGTTGACAGCGAGGTTGTGGGGGCAGAACCCGCTAAAGCAAGTAGCAAAGGCCCCCGCGCGTGAACGAAAACCGACTGATCCTGCGCACAGCGCCCACCACGCCGAGCGACGACCGGGCGAGCCGCCTCACCGAAATCGCCCGCGAAGCCCGCGCGGCTTTTGTCTCCGATGAAGTGCGGCATCTGCGCGCACTCTATGCAGTGCTCAATGCCGATCGCCACGGCTGCATGATCGCCGGGCTGACGGTTTGCGAGCCCGCACTGATCGAGCGGTTGCTTATAGCCGGGGTCTGCGATTCTGCGGCCTTGGCGCTCTTGGGGAGCGGCTGCGGCTATATGATCTCGCGCGGCGCGGCGGGCGAACACATAGCGACGGTGTTACTTTCCGGGCAAGCTGAGGAACAGACCGGCTCGGGCGATTCGCTGGCGCTCGCGCTGGTGGCGGCGATCGCCACCGCGCTGGCAGCAAGCGCGGATGGTAGCGCAGTGCTCGGTCAAACAGGGCGGCAAACTTCGCTTCGACTGAACTGAACGCGTCATCCCACCGCTTCGGCTGGCTTAGGATGATGAGAGCGCAATCAACTCAGCAAGGCTGCCTCAATCGCAATCCTGATCGCCTCCGAAGTATGGCTGGCGCCCATTTTGTTGAGCATATTGGCGCGGTGGATTTCGACCGTGCGCGGCGAGATTGCTAGCTTCTCCCCAATCTTGCGGTTGGAAAGACCATCAGCGACCCCGGCCAGTACTTCACGTTCACGCCGGGTGAGGCGTTCTATGCGGCTGCGGGCGACCGCCTCACGCAGCTTGCTAGCCGCCATTGCCGCCGACCGCCCCTCTGCCAGATCGACGCTTTCGCTGACCGATGCTACGTCGAGCGGGAAGGTGAGATAATCAACCGCGCCGCGCAGCACCGCATCAACAATCCGGCGCGGGGCCGGTTCTTCAGCATAGACGATGATCGGCAACCAATCGCCCGACCGACTCATATGATCGAGCAATGGAGCAATGGCCTCGCCCTCATCATGCACCAGAAGAATGCCTTCGCTGGGGCGGCGGGCGATCAGTTCGCCCGCGTCCTCAAAAGGTTCGACGTGCAGTTCACTGCCCATCAGGTTGTGCGAGATGGCAGCACGGCGGCGCGAATTGCCATCGACGAGGAGAAGATTTGTCCGGTTTATCATAGGACAAATTCTTAGCCACTTTACCCTAGGGGATAAGCCTATGTTGCATCCGATCTGGCGGTTAACAGCAACGGAATTGGCGGGAAAACTCACGCATTTGCGCCCATTCTGGAAAAATACGTGTGTTTACCTAGCGCATCCTACGATAAATCTGCGCCATCTCTGTCCCCTCTCCCGGCCAAAGACGACGCCGGCCTTGCTATCGCCAATTCGATGACTTCGCAGATCACCGGCATGAACCACGGCATCCGCAATTCGAACGACGGCATCAGCTTGTCGCAACCGACCGCCGGGCCTTTTTGTGGTGAAACCCGCTACGCTTGCGCGTGATATGCAGGGGGCCCGTGAATTCGGGCGCAACGGGTTATTCTAAAAGTAATAGCCTCGAAGTTCTGCGCCGCAAGATCAACGACGAGAGCGTTGATGATTTTTATGCCGCCATCGCTGCGATTTCACTGCGCCGCTCAGCGGGTAAAATAACAGCGCGCAAACGCTTATGTTTCAGCGATGCAGCTCAGTTCAAGATGCGATCGAGCGGCAGGATTTTCAGTTCGCTCGGCGGAACATTGCCATCGGGTGCAAGGGCATATTGCAGCGAAGACTTTATCGCCTTGGGTGAAAATGGCTTGGGCAGCATTCCCACCACAGTCTCAGGCAGCTCGCCGATTTTGGCGGGATTGGCGGTTACAAAAATAATCCGCGTGCCGAATTTCTCGGCCAGCAGCTTGGCAATGATGCCGCCGGTTGGGCCATCGCGCAGGTTCAGATCGACAAAAGCTGCAACTGGCGGCTCGGTAAGCGCTTCTACGCCCTTGAGATCGGAAACTATGCCGACAACGCGGTAGCCCGCTTGCGATACAATTTCCTCAAGATCAAGAGCGACGAGAAACTCGTCTTCAACAATCAGGACTCCCGGCAAAATTCCCGGCATTATGCCAGGCGGAATCCCAGTAGGGTTGTTCATAGCGTACAATCCAACACCCTCCTCAAGCCGCCATTCGCGCATGGGAGCAGCGATTGGCAATTGTTGAAACACGGGCGAGCAGCAAGTCAATCGCATCGCCCTCCATAACAAAGCCGTGGCGTGAATCGGGAAGAATCCCGCCATCAAGCACGCTCACCAATTGGGCACGCGCGCGGCAGATGCGGCTTTTAACAGTGCCAACGGCGATGCCGCAAATCTCGGCGATCTCATCGTACGAATGATCGCCCACAGTCGCGAGGATCAGCGCATCGCGGCTCGCCTCGGGGATTGTCTGCATCGCGCGTAGAACGTCCGTCAGTTCAAGCACACCTTCCTGACGGCCAGAAACCCGCAAGGTAAGCTGGGCTTTTTCTTCGTCATATTCACCGGTAAAGCGCGCGCGGCGCACTTCGCTGTAGAACAGATTGCGCAAGATCGTGAAGGTCCAGGCCTTGAAATTGGTGTCCGGCTGGAATGAACGGCGGGCAGACCAGGCCTTGAGCAAAGTTTCCTGCGCCAGATCATCGGCGCGCTCGCGGCAGCCGCACAGTGTGCGGGCAAAACCGCGCAATTGCGGGGTTATCTTGGCAAGATCGGCCTGAAAGGCAGCATCATCGATCTGGTTAGATTCGAGACTAAGGTTCGAAACTTCTGCGATTGCGGCACCGACCATGAGCTTTCTCCTACCCAGCTTTACCCCTATAAACACAAGGCAGATCGCAATCGTTCCCGGCGCATGACGCTTTTTTGTTATTGCCGGGTGCGATTATCATTGATCGCCAGTCCTGATTGGCCACAAGTGCCTGCCAAACCGGTCGCAGCATCGCTCAGATATGAACCGCTGTAGTTGCGATTTTTCGAATAAGGCCCGCGCAGGACGAAATTTCCATGGATCAAACCGAAGATGGACAGAGCCCAGTTGGACAGGGCACCATTCTCCTAGTCGAAGACGATGCTATCTTGGTGATGAGCCTGACCGAGGCATTTATCGAAGCGGGCGCGGCTAACGTGCGAAGCTATGCGCGTGCTGATGAAGCAGTTGCGGCGATGGCCGATCAGTCCCCCGATCTGCTGGTGCTCGATTGCAAGTTATCGGATAGCGATGATGGCTGGGGTCTGGCGGAAATCGCCTCCCATCTGTTCAACCCAACCCCGCAGATCATCTTTTCCACCGGATCGCCGCAGCGCATTCCCAAGCACCTTGCGCGCTTGGGCAAAGTGATCGCCAAACCCTATGATCCCAAAGCTTTAGCCAAAGCGGGAATGGCGATGATCACCAAGCGTTGACATTTGGCCCGCGCGGAAATAGCCAATATGCAAATATTTGGTCCTGCCCGTAATTGGCGTGGAAAAGATCGGTAAACGACATGGGTTCGGGGCAGCAACTGGCGGAAATTCTTCCATTTTTACGGCGTTATGCGCGCGCGCTGTGCGGATCGCAGGCATCGGGCGATGC
>JAYVNC010000116.1:0-17247 GCA_043758655.1 Novosphingobium sp. | reverse complement strand
ATGCCATTCAGGTGCAGACGCTGGACGCACTTAAGCAACCGCGCCACCCCTATCGGCTTGCGCTGGAGGAAGCCTTTGACGGTGCGGTTGCCGTGTTCGACATTTCAGAGCGGCGGCAAATTCGGCCCAAAGACTTTCTGGAAAAGACCGTGGTTATTGTCGCCACCTATCAAGCGTTTCGGGTGGAAGACACGTCCAGCCGCAATGTTTATTCCGATGACGAAAATCTGGAAGACCATTTCCACGACGCAAGACCCGGCGAAGGGCTGGACGTGGTAAAAGAAGGCCCGCGCCGGGGGCAAATCGCATTGTCATTCGCCAATGTGCTGCACCGCCAGAAGCCGCTGATGATCCTGGACGAAGCGCACAACTTTATGACGGGCCTATCGGGCGGCACGAAGGCGCGGCTCAATCCAGCCGCGATCATTGAATTGACCTCTACGCCAAAGCCAAAGTCCAACGTGATCGCTGTCGCCACCGCCATGGAACTGAAAGCGGAAGACATGATCAAGATGCCTGTCCATTTGTCGCAACATGGTAGTTGGCAACAGGCGGTTGCCCATGCGGTGCAAAACCGGGCGTGGCTGGCCAAGATTGCTGCTAATGATCCGGCGGGTATTCGTCCCATTACGCTTTATCAGGCAATGCCAGCCGCCGAAGGCAATGAAGCGACGGTGGACGTGCTGAAAACGCACCTGATCGAAATGGAGCGTATCCCAGAAGAATCCATTGCCATAGCGACCGGCGATCAGCGCGGGCTGGATGGTGTCAATTTGTTCGATCCGGCCTGTAAGGTTGAACACGTCATTACGGTGCAGGCGCTGAAAGAGGGGTGGGATTGCTCCTATGCCTATGTGTTCTGTTCGCTGGCCAGCATTCGTGCGGCTGGCGCAGTGGAACAGTTGCTAGGCCGGGTGTTGCGTATGCCATTTGCCACGCGCCGGGCATCGGAAGAATTGAATCGCGCCTATGCCCATGTCTCGGAAACCAGCTTTGCAGCGGCTGCCAATGGCTTGATGGACCGGCTGACAGAAATGGGCTTTGATGATCGCAGCGCGCGGGAAGCCATTTTGGAAATGCCGCCGGAATTTACGCTGGACGGCGGCGATATTGGGCCGCACTATCGAATGCCAGAGCCAGTCAAGCTGACAGTGCAGGAACGCCCCGATACCAGCAAGTGGTCCGCCCCGGCCCGCGAAGCATTCCGCATGGCCGATGATGGCGCGGGCACGGTGCTGGCAGTGATCGCCCCCGATGCCAGCGACGAAGTGAAGCGCGAAATTGCCAAGGCGGTGGAGGCACTGGCCCCCGGTGCGATTGAGGCAGTGGAACGCCATATCGTCCAAACTGAAGCGGCCAAATCGCCAGCCGCGCGCGGCGTTTTCTTTGCCGTGCCCCAACTGCAAATCATGGTGCAGGGCGAACTTGATCTGGCCTATCCGGAATCGTTCATCGATCTGGCAGGCTGGGACTTGCTGGCGCACGGTGCAGACCTGCCCGGCTTCAATTTCATCGAACAGCCCGATTGCTACGAATTTGATATTAAGGGCGACCACCTTGTTTATGCGCATATGGCGACCACGCTGGAACTGGCGCTGGACGGGGTGACCAACTGGACCGAAGCGGCGCTGGCGCGTTTTCTCGATAGGCAAACCCGACAAGCCCATACGGGGCAGGAAACCTATCTGGAGTTTTGTCGGCAAGTCGTCGTGAAGCTGGTGCAGGAAAAGGGCATCCCGCTGGCGGCAATGGTGCGCGGCAAATATGCACTTAGGCGGGCGGTGCTGGTGCGTGTGACAGAATTGCGGACCAAGACCGGCGAACGTGGCGTCCAGCTGTTTTTGGACGGGCTGGGCCTGCCTGACAGGCCAAGCGATGCGCTCTACTACTTCGATCCCCATCGCTATGACGCACGCAATGCCTATTCGGGCGGCTTCCGATTTCAGAAGCACTATTACAGCGCGATTGGCGACATGAAGCCGCAAGGCGAGGAATTTGAATGCGCTCAAGCCATAGACCGGCTGGACCAAGTGAAGCATTGGGTGCGCAATGTGCCGACGTCCAATGGAGCCTATCGGCTGCCCACTGCGACCGATTACTTTTACCCGGACTTCGTCGCGGAATTGAACGATGGGCGACAACTGGTGATTGAATACAAGGGCGACGCCTACAAGACCAATGACGACTCGAAAGAGAAAAACAGTATTGGACTTAAGGCGGAAGAAACCAGCGGCGGCAAGCTGCTGTTCTTGATGGCGGTGAAGCGCGATGCGGCTGGACGGGGCGTAACGGAGCAAATCTTGCACAAGATTGGCGCAGGCAGATAGGCGGGATAATTCGCCCTTATTCGTCTCCATCCGGCGCATTTGGGGGTATGATTGGGGGTATGTGTGAAATGGAAATGGTGGAGATTGGCTAAAATCAGTCGTTTTATGGATATATTGCGGTTCCCTTCACCGCACGAAAGTTTTGCCGGAGTAGACGGCACCGGTCCACTGGCGGACCGATGCCAATCGTAAAAATCTAACCAGAGTGATAGGCTGCGACGACCTCTGCCAGCACCGATAGCGCCAGCGTTTGCGGATCGCGGGCGGCGGGGATCAGGCCGATGGGGCCGTGCACGCGGGCTGCGGCTTCGGAGGTGATGCCTGCCCCGGCCAAGGCCTCAAGCCGCCGCTGATGCGTCGCCGGACTGCCCATCGCGCCGATGTAGAAAGGCTGTTGTTCCAGCGCCTGTGCCAACAGCGCGGTTTCCCAATCGTGGTCGTGGAAAAGCATGACGAGCGCCGACCAGCGATCGAGTGCAAGAGCCGGATGTGCAGCGGGGGTTTTTAGCAGAATGGCAGTGCATCCCAGCTCTCCCGCGAGGCTCGCATCGGGGGTTAGCACCAAGGTTTCAGCGCCCCATGCACGGGCCAGCGCGGTGAGCGCGGTGACCTCCTCACCGTGGCCGGCGATCACCAGCCGCAGTTGCGGATTGATGGGCAGGTGAAAGTCATCTCCGTGCCAGCCGATGCTTTCGGGCGCGCTGCCACCGCGCGCAATCACCGTGCCGCTGCTGTTGAGGATGAGCTCCACCGGTTTGCGGGCGGAAAGACGCGCACTTGCGCTGTCCAAGGCGGCGCGATCAGGATTGGGCACGATCAATAGGTCGATGCCCGATCCGCAGGGAAGGCGGATGTCGATCAGCGGTGAGCCCGCGCCAAGGCGCAAGAGCTCGCATTTGCCGCTGGCTATAATCCGCTGCGCCTCGCCGACCAGCGCCGCTTCGGTGCAGCCGCCGGAGAGTGAGCCGATCCAGTCTCCACCTGCGGTAACGCCCATCAGCGTGCCGACCCCGCGCGCCGCACCGCCTTCAACGCTGGTTAGCACGATCAGCGCAGTGTTTTCGCCGCGCTCGGCGGCGCGGCAAAGGAATGTGAGGACGGATTGCGGGGAAGCCATCGCCCGCCTCTATGCGGTCAACAGCTTGGTGTGAAGCCTCTCACAGCCTGACAGGCCTCTCCGGCGAACCGGAGAGGCCTTGTCGGATTAGGCTGGGCGGGGACCACCGGGACGCTGACCGCCGAAGCGGCGCTGGCCCCTGTCACCACCTGCACGATCACCACCGGCACGGTCACCACCGGGACGATCACCATTGCCGGTGCGCGGAGCATCGCTGCGCGGTGCCGGGCGAGCACCGTCGCGATGGGGGCCGTCACGGCGTTCGCCGCCGTGCGGCTTGGCGTGACCGTGGGCTGGTGCAGGACGAACACCATCGCGATTGCCGCCATCACGCGGCGCGTACTCGCGGCGCGGGCCTTCATGACGGGGACCATTGTTGCGTGGGCCATCATGACGGGGGCCGTCACGGTTTTCACCGCGCGGGTGCTGCGGGCGGCTGTCGCCTGAGCGTGGGTTTGGCGTTGCCGCAGCGGCAGGACGGCGCTCGCCGCCTTCACCGAACTGCGCCGGGTTCCAGTCACTGCGCGGAGCAACCGCGCGGTCGATCCGGTGGTGCGCATCGCGTGAACGGCCATCGCGGGCCTGTCCGCCGGTGCTGCGGTTGCTGTTTCTTCCCTGACCATTGCGATCACGCCCCTCACCACCGCGCGCGCCACCACGACCGCGTGCATCGCGTTCCTCACGGCGGGCATCTTGTGCCTGCTCTTCGGGCTTGCGCGAAGGCGCTGGCAGACGCTTTGCTTCATTCTGGAAATCATCGGGCAGCGGCAGCGGCATCAGCTTGATACCGGTCAGCTTTTCGATGTCGCGAATGTACGGCTTTTCATCAGGGGCAACAAAGCTCATCGCCACGCCATCGGCGCCAGCACGGGCTGTCCGCCCGATGCGGTGAACATATTGCTCGGCCACGTTGGGGATTTCATAGTTGAACACGTGGCTCACGCCGAACACGTCAATGCCGCGCGCGGCAATGTCTGTGGCGACCAGCACCGGTGTCGATCCCTTGCGGAAAGCCAGCAATGCGGCGGTGCGCTGAGCTTGGCTCTTGTTGCCGTGGATTGCGGCCGCATTAACGCCCGCGCTCGACAGGTGGCGGACCACGCGGTCAGCCCCGTGCTTGGTGCGGGTGAAAACCAGCGCGCGTTCGATGGACTGGTCAGCAAACCCGGCGCGCAGCTTCAATGTCAGCAGCGCCTGCTTTTCGGCTTGGTTGATGAAGGTGGCGAACTGGTCAACGCGCTCGGCGGTGCTCGCCTGCGGGGTAACCTCAACGCGCACCGGATTGTTGATGAACTGCTTGCCAAGATCGGCAATCGCCTTTGGCATGGTCGCCGAGAAGAACAGGCTCTGGCGTTCCTTGGGCAGCATCGCGGCAACGCGCTTGAGCGGTACGATAAAACCAAGGTCCATCATCTGGTCGGCTTCGTCGAGCACGAAAATCTCGACATTGCGCAGCGTCAGCGCGCGCTGATCGATCAGATCGAGCAGACGGCCGGGAGTGGCAACGAGCACATCACAGCCCATGGCAAGGCTGCGCGCCTGCTTGCCGACGGGAATGCCGCCGAACACGCACTGGACCGAAAGGTTGAGATACTTGGCATAGCCGCGCATGTTCTCAGCAATTTGAGCTGCGAGCTCGCGCGTGGGGGACATCACCAACATCCGGCACGAAGCACTGCTGCGTCCCTTGGGGTCAGCCGCGAGGCGGTGGAGCGAAGGCAGCGCGAAGGCTGCGGTCTTGCCGGTGCCGGTCTGGGCAATGCCCAAAAGGTCACGCCCTTGCAGCAAGGCGGGAATCGCCTGCTGCTGGATTGGCGTAGGATCGGTGTAGCCCTTGGTTTCAAGCGCACGGATAAGCGGCTCGGCAAGGCCAAGGTCAGAAAAATAGGACATTAAATTCTCTCAATATGAAGCGGCGCGCCGACGGACAGTTCCGCAGCGCGAAGCAAGGGTTTGTTACGATGCAACCCTGCGTGAAAAAGGAAGCTTCAGCGATGTCTGTTGACCGCTGGACCAAAGCAAGCCCGGCGTTGAAACGGGGGCGTCACGCTGCTGAGGTATGCGGAGGAATATGGTCCCCCGTCGGTCTCTGGGGCGGCATATAGGGTGCATTGCAGCAAAACGCAAGGTAATTGCGTGTAAGTGAAATTGTCTAACGCAGCCGCGGCTGCATAACCGCGCCTAAACCCGCGCGCCCAAGCGTATAAGCGGAGGGGAAAAAGCGCGGAAAATCCCTATAATTCTCGATCTATTCCCCCCTGCCCTTAAAGAGGAGGGGCGAAGTTGGATCTGCAAACTCACAGTTTCCCCACCTGCCTCAACAAGGCTTGCGCTCGGCTCAAAAAAGGTCGGTCGAGCATCGCGCCCTTCCAGCCAATGGCTCCCACGCCCGGATTCGCCGCAAAAATATCAACGATCTCCTGCGCTTCGGCGACCTCCGCCACGCTCGGGGTAAACGCGGCGTTGATGACATCAACCTGCGCCGGGTGGATCGCCATCATGCCCTTGAAGCCATCGCGGCGCACGCGTTCAGCGCGCAGGCGTAGCGCCTCCAAGTCTTTGTAATCGGCTGAAATCGTCTCAATCGCGGTGACTCCGGCGGTGGCCGCGCCGAGCACCGTCATTGACCGCGCCAGTTCATAGGTGAAGGTATAGACCCCGGCCTCATCCTTGTTTGACTGCGCGCCGATTGAATCGGCAAGATCCTCCGCTCCCCAGGTTAACGCCACGACCCGCGGCGCGCCTTTGTAATCGCCGGTGTGAAACATAGCCTCGGCGGTTTCGGTTATCAGCACGATCACCGGCGTCGATCCCTCCTCAATCCCATGCGCCACTTCGAGCGCCGAGAGGCAGTGATCGAGCTTTTCCACGTCGGCGCGGCCATAAACCTTGGGTAGCATAATTCCGCCGGGATTGGCCGGCATGATCGCGGCAAGGTCATGCAGCGTATGCGGGCCATCGAACGGATTGATCCGCACCCACAGCCGGTGGCGGTGCGCGGCGTTGGCATTGATGAAATCATGCACCATCGGCCGCGCGGCTTCCTTGCTTTCAGGCGCGACGGCATCTTCAAGGTCGATCAGCACGATGTCAGCGCTGCCTTCCATCGCCTTGGTCATCTTCTTTACGCTGTCACCGGGGGCGAACAGCCATGATCGGGCATTGATAGGCTGGTGATTGATCGGCATTTGCAGATGGTCTTTCAATAAATTCCCGGCTTTCCAGATTTTGTCGAACAACTGCTTTTGCTGCCGGGACGGGGCGCTTGCGGCCCAATGAAACGCAGCCCTTCCATAAGCCCATGTTGGCCAGTGTTGAACTTGTGTGCGGCTTTTGCGGCGTCAGCAGTCGGTGTCAAGCCCGCCCAGTCTGCCCGGCCAGCAGCGCCGGGTCTATGCCTTCGGCCCGCCACGCCGCAGTCCAGCGCTGCTCAGCGGGTGTTTCCCATAGCACGGCTTCATGGCAGCTCGCCGCGTGCCAGCCATGGTGGCGCATTTCGTTATCGAGCTGCCCCGCTCCCCATCCGGCATAGCCCAGCGCCATAATCCAGCGGCTCGGCCCCCGGCTTTCCGCGATGGCGCGCAACACTTCGAGCGAGGCCGAGACCAGCCCCAGTGGCCCGCAATCCATCGACTGTTCCTCACGCCAATCGGCGCTGTGCAGCACAAACCCGCGCGATGGCTCCACCGGCCCGCCACAGTGAACCGGGCGGTCTGGCACCGCAGATGGATCAATATCAAGATCCTTCAACACATCGTGAAACGTGGTTTGCGATAGGATTTCGCCAAGCCCCAGCCCGAATGCGCCGTTTTCATCGTGCTGGGTCAGCGCGATCACCGCGTGATCAAAACGCGGATCACCCATCCCGGGGAGCGCGAGCAACAGGCGGCCTGAAAGGTACTGGGCTTCGGTCATGGCGGTGAAGTTAAGGCGGGGGAGCGGGAATGCAACCTGCTCCCCTCCTCTTTAGGGGAGGGGCTTAAGTGCGCAGTCGCCTAAATTTCACGGCGACGTCAACTCACCGCTCGCGGCAATGGGGACAAAGTGTAATGGCACAGCGATGCGCCGCTTCTTGATTCCCGCCCTGCTAATCGCCGCCCCAGCCCTCGCGGAAGAAACGCCCATTGTTGTCACAGGCCGCGCGCTTGATGCGCCTGCGCAAACCGGAACGGCCAGCGTTTCGCTCTCGGTCCAGCAGCTGCAATCATCCCCCTCTGGCCGGATTGAAGAGGTGCTATCCACCGTCGCAGGCCTCCAGCAATTCCGCCGGGCGGACAGCCGATCATCGAACCCCACCGCGCAAGGGATCACCCTTCGCGGGCTTGGCGGCAATGCTTCGGGGCGGACGCTGGTGCTGCTCGACGGCGTGCCGATGGGCGATCCGTTCTTTGGCTCGGTCCCGCTGTCTGCGCTCGCGCCTGAGCGACTGGTAGCCGTGCGGATTTCGCGCGGGAGCACCAGTGGCGCGTTCGGTGCGGGCGGTGTTGCGGGGACGATCGAGCTGACCAGCGCGGGCGCAGAACTTGGCCTCCTCAATGCCAGCGCCGCTGCCGATGACCGCGGTGACAGCGAACTGTCCGCCAGCTTCGCTCCACGCCTCGGGCAAGGTTTCGCGGTGGTCTCGGCCCGGTGGGATCGCGGGCAGGGGTTCTGGACCTCACCTTTGGCGCAGCGCGTCCCGGCCTCGGTACGCGCGCGGTACGGTTCATGGTCCACCGCGCTGCGCGGCGTCGCCGCCATCACCGATGACATTGAACTTCAGGCGCGCGGGCTGCTTTACGAAGACCACCGCACGCTGCGCTTTGCCGGGGCAGACAATTCCGCGCGCGGGCAGGATGCGAGCCTGCGGCTGGTCGGGCGCGAGGCTTGGGCGTTCGATGCGCTCGCCTATGTCCAAGCGCGCGATTTTTCCAACGTGGTTGTCAGTTCCACCACCTTCAACAAGACGCTCGATCAATTTGCCACCCCCGCGACCGGCCTTGGAGGCAAGTTCGAACTGCGCCCACCGGTGGGTGGGGGCCATATTCTGCGGCTGGGGGCGGACTGGCGCATGGGGTCGGGAGTGACCAAGGAGGCGGCGTATAATGCCGCTACCGGTGCTCTCACCGCGCGGCGACAGGCGGGCGGGCGGCAGTCCGATCTGGGGCTGTTTGTTGAGGATGACTGGACGCTCGGGCCCTTGTCGCTCACCGCAGGCGCGCGGGTGGATCGCTGGAGCCAGTCGGGCGGCTTCTTCCGCGAGGCTAATGCGGCGGGCACTGCCACCACCGACAACACATTTGTAAATCGCGCAGGCTGGAGCGCCACATTTCGCGGCGGCGCGGCGTTTAATCCGGGCGGCGGGGTAACTTTGCGCGCGGCGGGTTACACCGGGCTGCGCCTACCGACGCTTAATGAACTTTACCGCCCTTTCACCGTGTTCCCGGTGACTACCCGCGCCAATGCGGCGCTGGCGAACGAACAATTGCGCGGGTTTGAGGCGGGCGTGGACTGGGTGCCGAGCCCCGGTGTTGCCCTTACGATCACCGCGTTTGATAACCGCATCAAAGGCGCAATCGCCAATGTCACCATCGCCCCCAACCTGCGCGAGCGGCGCAATGTCGATGCCGCGCGCGCGCGCGGGGTTGAGTTGGGAGCGGGGGTAAAGCTGGGCAAGTTTAGCTTAGATGGATCGCTCAGCTGGACCGATGCCAAGGTCGAGGCCAGCGTTACTTCGGTGGCGCTCAATCACTTGCGTCCGGCCCAAGTCCCCGAACTTTCCGCCAGCACAACTCTCGGCTGGCACCCCCGCGCGGGCGGGGATTTGGCTTTCACCCTGCGCCACACCGGCGCGCAATTTGAGGATGACATGCAATCGGACGTGCTGCCCGCTGCCACCACGATTGGCGCTTACGTGCAGGTGCCATTGGCCAAACACTTCGTACTGGTTCTGCGCGGAGAGAACCTCACCGATGCGCAGGTTATTACACGAAATCAGGCGGGATCGATTGACCTTGGCGGGCCGAGGACGGTGTGGCTGGGAGTGAAGGTGGGGCTGAGGTAAGGTTGTCTATTCCCCGCCTCTTCACAGGAGGGGGAATAGACAGCCTAATTCGCAGCCACAGGACTAACCTGCTCAACCGCTTTCCCCGCCCCATCTTTCAGATTGCGGGTATCAAGCAGCGCCGTCGTTTCGATCAAATCCAGCGCATCGCGCGCTTTGGCATAACGATTGGCTTCGGCGATCCATGCACTGGCATCTCCCGCACCCGGAAGGCGGCGCACTTCGGCCACCGCGTCTTCGATCCGCCCGGCCTCCATGGCAATCCGCGCGCGGTCAAGCCGGTTGGCGGGGGATGCGCTGGGCGTGGTATCGTGGCGGACGACGAACAGGTTCGCCAGCTCGGCCTTCACCTTGTCCCACGCGTCCAGCTGTGCCGCCGAAGTGGACGAAAGACTGGGCGATAGCACATCGAGCCCGGCGATCAGCTGGCCGAGCGTTACCGGCTTGCGCCCGGTATCAATCAACGTGGCGACGGCGTTGGGCTGGGCATCGGCAAACCGCAGGCGCAATTGATCTTCAAGCGCGCCCAGCGGAACCCCGCGATCAAGCGCGCGGCGGGCGGCGAAGGCGATCAGGAGCCCTTCGGCGCGGGCGGTGTTGCCCGACGAGGCTTCGTTACGCAGATCGAGCTGCATCAACCGCTGTTCCAGCGCAGCCAACCGAACATCGAGCGCGTTCTGCCGGGTTTCGTCAGGCGCGGGAATGGCCGCGATGGTGGGTTGGACGGCGGGCTGCCCAGAGGGCTGGATAGTAGGCTGAATAACTGTCGTTACGGGTTTAACAGTCGTGGTTGAACCGCCGCCCGCAAGCAAGCGGTCTGGCCCTGCCATGATGCGCGATAGCTGCCCAGACCAAGCAAGGTAACCAATCGCCGCTCCGCCGATCACGAAGGCTATCAGCACCGCGAGGACAATCCCCTTGGCGCTGCGCTTGGCAGGCGCGGGGCCGCTCGCGAGGCCGGGGGTGCGGGAGAAAAATTCGTCAGCCATTGTGGCCCTCAGCCTTTTATTTCGCGCGCGGTTTGGCACAGTTGCGCGGCAAGGGCTAGCAGCGCGGCGTCATTGGGCATTTCAGCGGACTGGATTGATCCCCATCCAAGCCCCGCCGCCTCAGCAATTCGCGGGCCAAGGGCGGCGAGGTGGATTGGGGCGCGGGCGATATTTAGCCGGTCCAATTCAGAAGCCAAATGGTTGGCGGCGGCGGCGGAATGGAGCAGGACGACGGCGTCTGCCGTGAGCAGGTGGGCAAGCGCACCGGGCATCGGTATCGGCGCGCTGGAATAGACCACGCGTTCGATCATGGTGACGCCGCGCGGAGGGGTGAGCGGCACCCGCTCCTCGCCCCCCAGCCGCAACAGCCGCGTTCCGGGGGCGATAGTTTCAAGCAGGCTTTGTAGGCCGCCGGACCCGACCGACGCCACAGCAAACCCGGCCTCGCGCGCGACCTGCGCAGTGGTTTCGCCGACCGCATGGACGGGCAAATGGCGCAAGGCCAGGAGCGCCTCGCCGCCGAGCCGGATCGCCGCTGCGGAACCGATAATCAGCGCATTGGCCTCACCCGGCGCGGGCGATGTCCAGTCGCGCGGGGAGAGCGTGGACAGGGCAAATCCATGCGCCTCCAGCCTCATCGCCATTGCTGTCGCAACGGTGGCGCGGCAGCCCGGCTGGGGGCGGATCACCACCAGCGGGATCATGGCCCCTCAAACAGCGCCCGGATCGAAGGCGCAGCGCGGGCCAGCAGATCGACGGCCAGTTTTGCAGGGCCTTGTAAGGTGCCAGCGGCGAAACGAACCTCGCCATCGACCCTCTCACGCCCGTCGGCACTGAACAAAGCGGCGCGCATGATAAGGTCATCGCCGTCGGTTTCGGTGACCACGCCAATGGCGCTGTGACAGTTGCCTCCCAGCGCCGCGAGCAGCGAGCGCTCGGCAATCAGGCTGTTGCGGCTCGCCAGGTGGTTCATTGCGCCAAGTTGGGAGCACGTTGCGGGATCATTGGCACGGCATTCGATGATGATTGCCCCTTGGCCGGGGGCGGGGAGCCATGATTCTACTGACAGCGGGAAGCCAAGGGTGTGCTGCCCCAGCCGGTGCAGGCCCGCCGCCGCGAGCAAGGTCGCATCGGCCTCCCCCGCTTCCAGTTTAGCTAGCCGTGTGGCAACATTACCGCGAAATGTCAGTATCTTGCAGTCAGGCCGGTAGTGAAGCATCTGCGCCGCGCGGCGCGGGGCAGAGGTGCCAACGCGCGCGCCCAAAGGCAGCGCTTCAATCGACGCCGCGCCGATCAAAACATCGCGCACATCCTCACGCGGGAGCACGGCGGCAATGACAATTCCGGCAGGCCGAACGGTCTCAACATCCTTCGCCGAATGCACGGCAAAGTCGATCTCGCCTGCCAAAAGCCAAGCGTCCAACTCCTTGGTCCACAATGCTTTTCCGCCGATTTCCGCCAAAGGCCGGTCCAGAACCTTGTCACCGCTTGCCGTAACGGGAATGATCTCGACCATGCCCAGCGACCAGTCCAGCGCCCGGCACAAAGCTGCCCGCGCCTCCTCGGCCTGCGCCATTGCCAGCGGCGAACGGCGGGTGCCCAGCTTGAGTGGGGATTTGGGAACCTTGGTCATGCGCGCTTGTGCTAAACGCCATTGGCATTAAGGGAAAGATCAGATGCGCGTAGTCTTGGGGATCGAAAGCTCGTGCGACGAGACTGCGGCCGCGCTGGTGCGCGAAGATCGCACGATTCTGGCGCAGCGGATTGCCTCGCAAGAGGCGGATCACGCGCCCTATGGCGGTGTTGTGCCAGAGATTGCCGCGCGCGCCCACGTTGAACGGCTCGCCCCCTTGATCGCCGCGACGCTCGCCGATGCCGAGATGGATCTGGCGGATGTTGATGCGGTTGCCGCTACCGCCGGGCCGGGGCTCATCGGCGGGGTCATGGTCGGGCTGGTCAGTGCCAAGGCGCTGGCGATGGCTTCGGATAAGCCGTTGATTGCAGTCAACCATCTGGAAGGCCATGCTTTATCGCCAAGGCTGGCTGATGCTTCGTTGGGGTTCCCGTACCTGCTGCTGCTAGTCTCTGGCGGGCACTGCCAGATTTTGGAAGTGCGCGGGCCAAGGCAATACCAGCGGCTGGCAACGACTATCGACGATGCTTTGGGTGAGGCGTTTGACAAAACCGCCAAGATTCTCGGCCTCGGCTACCCTGGCGGTCCGGCGGTTGAGAAGCTGGCGATGCAGGGCGATGCTGGCAAGGTGAAGCTGCCCCGTCCCTTGCTCGGCAGCGCAGAACCACATTTCTCCTTCGCGGGTCTTAAAAGCGCCGTTTTGCGGGCGAAAGATACAGGGATTCACCAAAGCGCAGACATCGCAGCTTCCTTCCAACAGGCCGCGAGCGACTGCGTGATTGACCGCACCCGCAAAGCTCTGGGCGAAACTTCAGGAATTACCGCGCTGGTCGTCGCAGGTGGGGTTGCCGCCAATCGGGCTATCCGGGCTGCTATCGAAGGGCTGGCTATCGAAAACGGCCTCGCCTTCGTCGCGCCGCCGCTGGCGCTGTGCACCGATAACGCCGCGATGATCGCTTGGGCTGCGATTGAGCGTTTGCAGGCCAAGGGCTGGGACCAGTCTGATCCGCTTGATCTGGCGGCACGCCCGCGCTGGCCGCTTGATCCTGACGCTGCGCCGGTGCGCGGTGCGGGGGTCAAGGCATGACAGCGCCTTCACAGATCATCGGCGTGCTGGGCGCAGGCGCTTGGGGAACCGCGCTGGCTCAGGCGTTGGCGAGCGACGGCACGCAGGTGCTGATCTGGGCGCGTGAAGCTGAATTGGTGAGCGAAATCAACGATCACCGCGCCAACAGCCTGTTCCTGCCCGGTGCCAAGCTCGCGATCAGCATCAAGGCGACAAACCAAATCGCTGATCTGGGCCAATTACCCACCGTGCTCGCGGTTGCTCCCGCACAGCACCTCGCTCGCGTCCTCAAGGAACTGCCCGACCGCGCGCGTGATCTGGTGCTCTGCGCCAAGGGGATTGAGGCTGGAACCGGGCGGCTTATGGCCGATGTCGCCGCCGAAGCTGCGCCATTGGCCCAACTTGCGGTGCTTTCAGGGCCGACTTTCGCGCATGAAGTGGCCGCCGGATTACCAACTGCGGTAACGCTCGCCTGCTCGGGCGGTGAGGCGCAGTGGCAGCGGCTCGCTCCCGCAATCTCGCGCCCTACTCTGCGCCCCTATTACTCGGACGATCTGATCGGTGCAGAAATAGGCGGCGCAGTGAAGAATGTCCTCGCTATCGCCTGCGGCGTAGTTGATGGCCTCGGCCTCGGCCAAAACGCCCGCGCCGCGCTGATCGCACGCGGCTATGCCGAAATGGTGCGCTTCGGCCTTGCGCGCGGGGGGCGGCCCGAGACGCTCGCCGGGCTCTGCGGGCTGGGCGATCTGGTGCTGACCTGCTCATCGACAGCAAGCCGCAATTTCTCGCTCGGCAAGGCATTGGGCAAAGGGATGAGCGCTGCTGAGGCACTCGACGGTAAGAATTCGGTGGCCGAAGGCGCACACACCGCGCCGGTGCTCGCCGATCTTGCCCGGCGCGATCACATCGACATGCCAATTGCGCTGGCGGTCGCGGGCATTCTTTCAGGAAGCATTTCGGCGCGCGATGCCGTCGGCCATCTGCTTTCGCGCCCCTTGCGTTCTGAAGGCGAAGAACCGGCATGAGCGAGGAGAGCCACGCCAGCGACATCGCAGCACTCGCCAAGGGCGGTCGAACAAATTTCATCGGCTTCCTGTTGCGGCTGATCGCGCGGATGCCGTTCCTGTTCATTTCCGGGCGGCTTTATGGAGCCGAGGCACTGGGACGTTTTGCCTCAGCGCTGGTCGTGGTCGAACTCGCGGCGCAGCTTTGCACCTTGGGGCAAAAGCGGGGATTGGCGCAAAAATTGGCGGACGAGCCCGCTCATCCAGCAAACGATGTGGCCGATGCGCTGCTGCTTGGCGCGGGGCTGGCGGTTGCCGTCAGCCTGCTGCTTTATGCGTTCCCGCAGGCGATTTTTCCCGGCGGCAACATCACCTTTATGGACAGGCTGGTGGTGCTCTCGATCCTGCCTTCGACACTCACCGAAATCGCCCTCGCGGCGCTGGCCTTCCGCTTTGACATAGCCGCGACCGTGCGCGCGCGGGCGGTGGTCGAACCGTGGACGCTGTCAGTGATGGCGGGGCTTTTCTTTTTTATCGATAAATATGAGGTTCTTGGCCCCGACATGACGCCGGGAGTCTACGATGCCAAGGCATCGGGCCTGCTGATCG
Source organism: Novosphingobium sp. (assembly GCA_043758655.1). GTDB lineage: Bacteria > Pseudomonadota > Alphaproteobacteria > Sphingomonadales > Sphingomonadaceae > Novosphingobium. Next base: position 2,459 of record JAYVNC010000116.1, on the reverse strand, counting down.
CTTTCACCATTTCGATCATGGCGGCAGCGGCGGCTGCGCTGTGGCCGCTGTTCAAAAGCTACGGCGCAACAAAGAACTGGCGGCCCAATCCCCAGCGCTTGGGTAGGATTGCCGTCGCTAATTTGCCACTCGCGGTTGCCGATGCGGTCGAATGGGGCACGCGGCGGTTTGACATCTTTATTCTGCGCTTCTTCGCCGGTGATGCCGCCGTCGGTATCTATTACGTCGCCCAGCAAATCGCCTCACTTCCGCAAAAGCTCAAGACCAGTTTTGAGCCGATCCTCGGGCCGGTGATTACCCGAAACTTGCGCGAACATAACTATGCCGCGATTGCCAAGCAGGTCTGCCAGGTCGGCTTCTGGATCACCGCGATGCAGGCGGGAATTGCGCTGGCGATTGGCATTACCGGCGAAGGCTGGATGGGCCTCGTTGGCCCGCGGTTTGTCTATGGCAACGGCGGCCTGGTGTTCCTGCTGATTGCCGAGGTGCTCGCTGCAACAGCGGTGGTAAGCGAGGCAGCGCTGATTTACGTCGCGCGGATGCAGAACCTCGCGGTCTCGCTGATTACGCTGGCCGTGCAGGCGCTTGCCACGGTTGGCCTGATGATGCTGGTTGATCGGCTGGGCTATGATGACATGTACCGCGCGGCGATGGCGGGCGCGGGGCTGATGATTGCGCTCGGCACCGCCAGCCTGATCAAATCGCGGCTGCTGGCGCGGATACTCGGCCAATCGATCAACAACTGGCGCTGGCCGCTGATCTGGGCGGCGCTCCCGGCGGCGGCGATTGGCTGGGCCTCGACGCGCTATCTGCCCGAATGGGCCGAACTGGCCTTTGGCGCTCCGGCGACTTTGGCGACCTATGGCTTCATAATCTGGCACTGGGGTTTTGGCCCCGAAGACCGTATGCTGTTCCGCAAATCGGCGCTTCCTGAACTTGGGCCCGACGCGGATGACTAACCCTGAGGGGAGACGATGATGCTTGAGATGATCGAAGCGAATTGGATCGTTGTCGGCGCGGGAGTGGTCGCGCTGCTGCTGCTGGTGGTGTGGTTGATCCTTGGCCGGGCGCGCAAGCCGACCCGTCGGAGTTTTAGGCCCGATGTGCTCGATGAAGGCGTCGCCCCGGCGGCACGCAATCAGGCGCTGATTGACGCTGCGCCTGCGGCCATGGTTCCGCCGCCAATGGCACCGCCAGAGCTCATTCCTGCGCTTGTGCGTGAGGCGCTGGTTGAAATTGCGCCTGTCCAACCCGAGTCTGCCCACCAAGCCGACAGCGCACTACCGCCTCCTCCTCCTCCGCCAACTGAAACGCCTGAACCCGCCGCGATAGTCCACGGCGATGACCTTAGCCGGATCAAGGGCCTCGGTCCCAAACTTGTGGTTATCCTCGAAGGCTTGGGCGTAACCAGCTTCACCCAGATCGCTGCTTGGGAAGCCGATGACCTTGCCCGGATTGATCCGCAACTCGGCGCTTTCGCTGGCCGCCCGGCGCGCGATAGCTGGGTGGAGCAGGCAAAGTTCCTCGCCGCCGATGACGTCGCGGGGTTCGAGGCGAAGTTCGGGAAGGTTTAGGGCGCGGCGCTGGCGGCTGGAGCGAGGGGCCGGGCCTTGCGCTCACGCTCACGGCAGGCATCGAGCAGGCGTCCAGCGTCCGGGCTGGGCGGCATCTTCAGCGCACCCCCACCCGGCAACGTCGCGGTCATCGAAGCCCCGCCTTTGATCGCTCCCGAAGTTTCCAGCGCCGCATCAATCGCGCCGCGCCATTCACCCGGATCGCCAGCCCGCACCACATCCATCGCCACCCGCGCGACGTGGCCATTGCCCTCAATCGCCAGCAAGGCCTTTGCGCCTTCTGCGGCCCGTGTGCGCCGAACATAGGCAATGCGGGACTTGCCTTCAGCTGAGAGCGTGCAGGAAATGGACAGCAGCGGCAGCTGACCGGGAAGGCCGAAGTTAACGCTGCCGTTGCCGGCTGCCGACCACTCCGCGCCCGCAGGCTGCTGCGGCGCAAGTTCCAGCGGCGCAGGTTCGGATGGCAGGGCAATGCGGATGGCGTTGTCAGGCGATTGCTGCGCCGGGTCGCCGCCTGAGGGCGAGCATGCGGATAGGGTGAGGGGGAGCAGACCAATTGCGCGTATAATTCTCATCGGGTCTCTGTGAATCGTGGATGATGATTGCGCAACAGAGCGACAAGCTTTTTGCCCAGCCTGACTACATCTATGGAGTGCGAAGAACCCGCGCGAGTGAGCGCACTGGAACTGTCGGCTAAACGTTATTCGGTGGTGCGGTTAGCAGCTTCAAGCCGACCAACCTTGCGCTCGCGTTTCCAGAAATCACGTTTGCCGAACCAGCGGAGATGCTTATACCAACCTGCATTGATCATGACCGACGCGCCCATTTGCGGCGTCCGATTGTCATGATGCGCCAGGGTTGATCGACGAGCTTGTTCCATGCCTC
>JAYVNC010000115.1:0-5896 GCA_043758655.1 Novosphingobium sp. | reverse complement strand
GGGCGCGCGCGGTTCATCGCGTTCCGCCTGGACCGCGAGTTGCTCGTGCGCTTCGGCTTCCATAAATTCGAGCTCAAGCCGGTCACGGAAATAGGCTGCGGCGTTGTGCCACCAAAGGTCTTTTTCGGGGAATGGCACAGTGTTGCCGCCGCCAATCGCTGGATCGAGCATCACCAGCCGGTCAATCAACCCCCCACGCGTTTCAGCATAGCGCCCGGCGATGCGGCCACCCCACGACCAGCCGAGAAGGTGCGGCGTGGCAAAGCCTTGTGCGCGCACCCAATCGAGCACGGCTGCGGTATCTTCAATCGCCTGTTCGGTCTGGACGCTGTGCGGACTGCCCGAAAGTTCGGAATCGCGGTAGCCCCGAATCGAAAACGTCACCGCGCCGTAACCGCGCGCGACAAGCGCATCCATGAACGAATAGTCGTTGCCGCCGTCAAAGGCGAAATCATAGCCAAGCTGGCCCGAAAGATTGGCCCCCTGAATCAGCACAACAGCATTCTTCGCGCTGGAATCAAGGCCTTTGGTTCGCACCGAAAGCCGTCCCGCTGGCCCCGGAATGAAAATATCGTTTGCGGTGGTCATGCGGCAGTCTCCTGATGATCGGGCACGACAATCTGGCGGATGGCTTCACCAGCCGCGAGCTTGTCAAACAATTGGTTGATTTCGGACATCGGACTGACCGACGACAGCAGCCGCTCAACAGGCAGGCGGCCAGCGCGCCACAGGCCGATGTAGCGCGGGATGTCGCGCACCGGGATTGACGAGCCAAGATAGCTGCCGATCACGGTCTTGGCATCGCCGACAAGGCTCACCGCAGGAATCATGAACATCTCAGCAGGATTTGGCAGGCCAACCGTGACCACGCGTCCGCCGCGCCGGGTAAGAGCATAGGCGGCTTCGAGCACCCGCGCCTTGCCAACGGTTTCAATTACCACGTCAGGCTTGCCGCCGAGCAGCGCCTCGATTGCCGCTTCGGCGCCTTCGGGCGCGAAGGCCGCAGCCGCTCCCAATTCCTCTGCCAAAGCGCGTTTGGCCGGGAAAGGATCAATCGCCACCACCGGATTGCCGCCACCAGCGATCGCTCCCATTAGCGCCGCCAGACCGACCCCGCCGAGGCCATAAATCGCCACGCTTTCACCGGGGCGCAGATTCGCAGAATTGAGCACCGCGCCGACACCCGTCAGCACCGCGCAGCCGAACAACGCAGCGATCTCAACCGGTATGTCGCTATCAATCTTTACCGCCGAACGGCGATCAACCACCGCGTGATCGGCAAAGGCTGATACGCCGAGATGGTGGTGGACGTCTTCGCCGCCGCGATGCAGCCGATGACCGCCGCGCAGCAATTCGCCGCTGCCGTTGGCCGCTGCACCCTTGGCGCAAAGGTAGGGTTCACCACCAGCACAGGAAACGCATTCACCGCATGGCGGCAGGAAGCTGAGCACCACCCGGTCACCCTTCGCAAACAGCGCATCGTCAGGATCGCCCAGTCCCACCACAGTCGCCACGGCTTCATGCCCCAAAGCCATCGGCATTGGCCGCACGCGGTTGCCGTCAATCACCGAGAGGTCTGAATGGCACAGGCCCGCAGCCTCGATCCGCACCAGCAATTCACCGGCGCGCGGCGGATCTAGGTCAATCATTTCGAGCGTAAGCGGGCATGCCTGCGCAAACGGGCCAGTGTGGCCAGATCGATCGAGCACGGCTGCAACTATCTTCATCATCGACTCCCACGAATTGTCTGGCCGCTGCGTTGTATGACTGCCAGTCCCAATTATTCAATTGGCCGTGCATTTATCGCATATTGAAGCGGAGGTGAGACGATCACTTCGCCCATTTCTTTTCGAAGTCCCAAACCTCCTGGAACCCGATCATCCCGCAGAATTCCTTGAAATCGAACACACCCAGATCATCGGGCTGACCATCGCCATCATCCTTGAGCCGGTGCAGCGCGCGCTCCATCGCGCTGGCCGCGACGAGGCTGGTCAGTGAGGGGTAGATGGCAAAGGCATAACCGGCTGCGGCTAGCGTCTTGGCATTGAGTACCGGGGTCAGCCCACCATTGGCCATGTTCGCCATCATAGGCCCAGGCACAGCAGCGCAGGCCAGCTTCATCTCTTCTTCGCTCGTCAGCGCTTCGCAGAACATGATGTCTGCGCCGGCGGCTGCATAGGCCTGAGCCCGGGCGATTGAGCCTTCGAGCCCTTCGGATTGCCGCGCATCGGTGCGGGCGATAATCAGGAAATTCGGATCGCGCCGCGCCGCCACCGCAACCTTGACCTTTTCAACCATATCTTCAACCGGCACCAACCGCTTGAACGGGGTGTGGCCGCACTTCTTGGGGAACTCCTGATCCTCAATCTGGATCGCCGAAACCCCCGCATCTTCATACCCGCGCACCGTGTGATGCACGTTAAGCAGACCGCCAAAGCCGGTATCGGCATCAGCGATCACTGCCGAGCCAGTGGTTTTCACCAGCGTTGCCATCCGGTCCAGCATCTGAGTGAAGCTGACAATCCCGGCATCGGGCAGCCCGTACGCCGACGCGGTCATCCAGTAGCCGCTACCATAAACAGCGGTAAAGCCTACCTTTTCGGCGACCACTGCGGTGATCATGTCCTGAATCCCCGGCGCGACGAAAAATTGGCGCGCTTCGATCATCTCGCGCAGACGTGGATCAGCCATCAATAGGTTCCTTTTCCCAAAGCCACGGCGCAGATTTGCGCTGGCCCACCTCAAATTCAGCAATAGCGCCGGCGTACTTCGCGCGGATGCCATCAATCTCATCCCAGCCGAGCAGAAGGGCTTCTTTTTCCGCCGGATTGAAGGCGAATGCGATTTCTTGCGCTTGGCCGAACGTCATTCGCTGGTCGGCAAGATCGACCGTAACCACGTCACCCGCCTCAGCTGCCGCCAGAACAAGCAGCCAATCGTCATGGGGGACCACCACCGGCAAGATGCCGTTGCGCAGGCAATTACCGCGAAATATTTCGCCGAAGCCGGGCGCGACTATACAGCGAATTCCCAGATCGAGGATTGACCACGGCGCGTGCTCGCGGCTTGAGCCGCAGCCGAAATTGTCACCAGCCACGAGGATTTGTGCTCCGGCATATTCCGGCCTGTCGAGCACGAAATTCCCCGCCTCACGCCATTCATAAAAGGCATAACGCCCAAGACCGCGCTTCTCGGTAATCAGCAAGAACCGCGCTGGCAGGATAATATCGGTATCGACATTGGCCTGAGGCAGCGGCGCGGCGCGGCGCGGCGCGCGAGGTGAGGCGGGTGAACGGCTCCATCAACCAAGCATTTCGCGCACATCGGTGATTACGCCGGTGACGGCGGCGGCGGCGGCCATCATCGGACTCATCAAATGGGTTCGTGCACCAATTCCCTGCCGTCCTTCAAAATTCCGGTTCGAGGTTGAGGCGCAACGATCACCCGGTGCAAGCCGATCATCGTTCATCGCCACGCACAGCGAGCAGCCTGGCTCGCGCCATTCAAAACCGGCATCGATGAATATCCGGTCAAGCCCCTCGGCCTCGGCCTGGCGCTTCACGAGGCCCGAACCGGGCACAACAATGGCGCCAACCGATGGGGCAACCCGATGCGTGCCCACCACCCTCGCGGCGGCGCGAAGGTCTTCGATCCGGCCATTGGTGCAGGAGCCAATGAATACCTTGTCGATCGGCAGACCTATCATGGGCTGGTTCGCCGATAGCCCCATATATTCAAGCTGCCGTTCGCCCGCATCGGCGGGGATGGCGCTGGTTACTGGGATCACCTGATCGGGGCTGGTTCCCCAGCTGACCATTGGCGCGATGGCGGCGGCATCAATCACGATCTCGCGATCAAATACCGCGTCACCATCGCTGGCTAGGGCAAGCCATTCCGCCTCGGGAAGCGGATCTGGCGCGCGCGGGCGGCCACGAAGATAGGCAAGAGTCACGTCATCCGGGGCGACCAGACCGACGCGCGCGCCCGCCTCAATCGTCATGTTGCACAGCGTCATCCGCGCTTCCATCGACATCGCGCGGATCGCCGACCCGGCATATTCAATGGCATAGCTAACCGCGCCCGAAGCGCCGATCTCGCCAATTAGCGTCAGGATGGTATCCTTGGCGCTGACCCCGGCGGATAGTACGCCGTCAACGGTTACACGCATCGTTTTCGCCTTCTTCTGGCGCAGAACTTGCGCCGCCAGAACGCATTCGATCTCGCTAGTGCCGATGCCGAAAGCCAATGCGCCGAAAGCACCGTGCGTCGCAGAATGGCTATCGCCGCAAACCAGCGTGATGCCCGGCAGGGTAAACCCCTGCTCCGGCCCAATTACATGAACAATGCCCTGCCGCAGATCATCAAGCCCGAGATGTTCGATGCCCGTTTCGGCGCAATTGCTGGCGAGCAAGGCCACTTGATCGCGCGCCTGAGGATCGGCGATGGGGAAGCGCTGGCGGGTGGGCACAGCATGATCGGCAACCGCCAAATGCGGCGCAATGCGGTGCGGCTTGATACCGCGTTCGCGAAGACCAGCAAATGCCTGCGGGCTGCTAACCTCGTGGATCAACATTCGGTCAATATAAATTAGACCAACGCCATCACCCTCGTCAGCGACAAGGTGTGATTGCCAGAGTTTGTCATATAAATTGGTCGGCACGTGTCAGGCCTTAGCATTCATGAGCATAGGGACGTGAGGCCACAACCACGCCAAACGGTTACTCCTGATCGCATATAGACGCTAGGTCACAACCTCGCCAAATAGTCGCACCCGAAATTCGGGTAGGGGCGATTGGCGCGGTATTGCGCCGGGGCCGGTGAGAGCATGGTGGGAACATGGAATACAAAACTCTGCGCTATGAAAAGGTGGGCCGGATCGCATTGGCGACCTTTTCCACCCCGGAAAACCTCAACGGGATTACCGAGGAACGGCTCGATGAGCTCGAAGCGGTGCTCACCGATTGCGAAACCGATGAGAGCATCGGCGCGCTGATCCTCACCGGCGAAGGCAAAGCCTTTTGCGTCGGGCTCGATCTTGGCCTGCTCGATAAGGCCTTCGGCGATCTTGATTATTTTGATGTGGTCGTGGGCCGGGTCAACGGCATCATCACCCGGTTGGAAAATCTCGATATCCCAACAATCACCGCCAATAACGGATTCACCCGCGCGGGCGGGTTTGAAATATCGCTCGGCTGCGATTTCATGATTGTGGCTGACGAGGCCAAGGTTGGCGATGTTCACACCGATGCAGGCGTTGTCCCGGCGGCAGCCACACTCCGCCTGCGCCGCCGCGTTGGCGATCAGCGTGCCAAAGAAATACTGTGGACTGCCAAATGGTATAAAGGGCAGGAAGCGGTTGATATTGGCCTCGCGATGAAATCAGTTCCGCTGGCCAATCTGGTTGACGAGGCCTTGGCCTTTGCCAAATCAATGGCAGACAAGCCGCGACCGACGATTGCAGCGCTCAAGGGCATCATGCGCGAGGGCTTTGGGCTGAGTGTGGCTGACGGCGCCGCGCTCGAGCTCAAGACGTTTGCGCATTACAACCGCACCCAGCCCTATGGCCGCGAAGGTTATACCGCCTTCCGCGAAAAACGCCTGCCAAGCTGGAAGGCCGCGCAGTGAAGGCGGCGCTGCTCTGGCTGCTGGCGTTGTTCATGCTGATGGCGGCTACCCCGGCTTCGGCCCAACCGGTCTTGAAGACTACAGACCCTGCCCGTGTCATGCTCAATGCAGACCGCTGTGAGTCGCTCGCTGGTGGGCGTTTTCAGAAGCTCGATGGCGCGGCGACCTGGGTTACTAATACCAGCCTGCGGTGAGGCTGACTCACGAAGGGGATTCCCAAAGCGTTGAAAGTCTGAATCTATGTGGTCCTGTCTTGGAGGGCGAGATCATG
>JAYVNC010000114.1:0-1838 GCA_043758655.1 Novosphingobium sp. | reverse complement strand
ACAGCCTTGAGGACCGCATCGTCAAGCAGTTCCTGCGCGAAGCCAGCGGGGCGGCGGCGGGCGGTTCGCGCCACCTGCCGCAAGCCCAAGCCAAGTCCGCCGCCACCTTTGGCGCGGTGAGCAAAGCCATCCGCGCGAGCGAGGCCGAAACACTCCGCAACCCGCGCGCGCGCTCAGCAACCTTGCGCGCCGCAACCCGCACAGACGCCGCACCGCGCGGTCCGCAAAGGAGGGCAGCATGATCGTTTCCAACGCCAGCCTGCACAAAATCGGTTGGGCGATGATCCTCACCATCTGCGCAGCATTGCTGCTGGCGCTGACCTTCAAGGTCAACGCGGTGAAAAGCCAGGTGCGGCTTACCGAGCGCAAAATCCTTGTGCTGCGGCAGGACAAAGACCTGCTTGAAACCGAGTTTGAAACGCGCGCCAACCAACACCAGCTGGCCTCGCTCAACGATGTCGATTTTGGCTATGCCGCGCCGACCCCCGGCCAGTATCTTGATGGCGAGCGCCAGCTGATCGCGCTGGGCAAGGCCCGGCCTGAAGGCGCGCCAACTCCGATCATGGTTGCCAGCGCCGATACCGCGAAACAATCCGCGCTCGCCGATATGGTCAGCCCGCTGACCGGCAAGGCGATGGCTGCGGAGGTTCCCAAGGAGGCAACGCAAAAGCCCGCGAGTGCGGCGGGGCTGTCAACCCGCCTGTCCCAAGTAACCTCACGATCCACCTCCGACGCCCCCTCCGCCGCAAAGGGGATTGATCGCCAATGACCGCGATTGCCGTCTCTGCTTCGATCTCATCGGGCAGGGGCCAACTGGTAAACGTCCGTCAGCACGCGCTGCTGACGGCTAAGCTGCGGGTGATCTGGGTGCTGCTGGGTTTTGCCGCGGTGGCAATGATCGCATCAGTCAAGCTGGTGTGGACCGGTTTCGGCAATGAGAATCCCGGTGCGCTATCGCTGGCGCAGGCGCTGCTGCCTCCGCGCGGCGAGATTGTCGATCGCAACGGGCTCCCGCTTGCCCGCGCGCTGCCCGCTTACGCGCTGTGGTTCGATGCCAAGCCAGTGGACGGCAACTCGCCGTTGATCAAAACGCCGCAAGAAATTGCCCAGGCGCTGCTCGAGATATTCCCAGAGGAGAATTACGAGCGGCTGGTTGCTGCGTTATCATCGGGAAAATCAGCCTATATCCGCCGCCGGATTATGCCCGATGAAGCCAACCGCGTGCTGGCTCTAGGCGAACCGGCGCTGCAATTCCCGCGTGAAAGCGAACGCTATTATCCGCAAGGATCGCTCGCCGCCTTTGTTTTGGGGTTTGTCGATGCCGGCGGGCAGGGGCAGGTTGGCATGGAGCAGGTGCTCAACGCCCGGCTGACCGACAGCACTTCGCGCGGCACGCCCACCGTGCTGTCTATTGATGCGCGGGTCCAAGGCGCGCTTGAGCAGGAGATTGCCCGCGCCATTCGCGATAGCAATGCGGCTGGCGGCGGCGGCATTGTTATGGACGCTGATACCGGCGAGATTTTGGCGCTGGCCTCACTGCCATCGTTCGATCCCAACATGCCGTCGATCTTGGATGCCAGCGGCAAGAAGCTGATGCGCAACATTATGACCAGCGAAATTTACGAGCTGGGATCGGTGTTCAAACCGATCACCGTAGCCGCGGCGATTGATGCCGGAACGATCACCAACCTTGGCCGTCGCTATCCCGCCGGAGCTGAGCGCGAAGTTGGCGGGCATGTGGTGCACGATCACAAGGATTTTGGCGCGTCGCTCAATGTGCCTGAGGCGCTGATTCATTCGTCGAACATTGTGATGGCACAGGTTGGCGATGAATTGGG
>JAYVNC010000113.1:0-5968 GCA_043758655.1 Novosphingobium sp. | reverse complement strand
TGACCGTCGCAAGCGCACGCGGATCATAGCAGGCGGGGTGTTTGTGTGGTCGATCATGTGTGCGCTGTGCGGACTCGCGCGCAGTTTTGGGGGGATGTTCCTCGCGCGCATTGGTGTCGGTGTGGGTGAAGCTTCGCTGTCGCCGGGCGCCTATTCGCTGCTGGCTGACTGGTTTGAGGGCAAGGCTCTGGTCCGTGCGCTTAGCGCCTATCAGTGCGCCATCTACGTTGGCGGCGGCCTAGCTACGATGCTTGGCGGGGCGCTGATCGCACTCGTTCCGGCGGTGCGAAACTCCATCGTCGGCCCGCTCGAACCGTGGCAGGTGGTGTTCATTATCGTCGGCCTGCCGGGGCTGCTGGTCGGACTATTGGTACTTTCGCTGCGTGAGCCAGTGAGGCGCGGCGTGAAGGGCGATGCGGCGATGCCGACGCTGGGCGATGTTTTTCGCTACATGAAGACCAACGGTAGAGCCTATGGCGGGCTGATTCTGGGGCTGTGTTTCGCCTCGCTCATGTGGAACGGGGTGGTGGCTTGGATCCCTTCCCATTTTATCCGCCAGTTCGGCTGGACTGCGCCCGAGGTAGGGTTGCTCTATGGTGCGACTCTGCTGACTTGCGGTAGCGCCGGAATCCTTAGCGGCGGCTGGATCGCCGGGCGGCTGCGCGACCGGGGCATGCGCGATGCCAATATCGTGCTGTGCATGCTTTCAGGGATACTCGCGCTGCCGTTTGGCATTGCCGCGCCATTGGCAGGATCTGCCGGGCTCTCGCTCACGCTTTTTGGTGCCTTTCTGTTTGCCGGAGCCATGCCCTATGGCGGCGCGGCGGCGGCGTTTCAGGAGATCACGCCAAACCACATGCGCGGGCAGGTTTCGGCGATTTATCTGTTCTGGCTCAACCTTGCCGGGATCGGCCTGGGTCCAACATTAGTAGCAACGATGTCGCAAAAGGTTTTCGGCGGCGATCTCGGAATCAGCGCTGCTATTTCCACTGACGTCGCGATTGCCGCGCCGTTGAGTGTGCTGGTATTTTGGCTGACCCGGCGGTCTTATCGCGCGGCGCTCGACGAAATGCGGCCCGCTGGGGCAGCCTAAGCCTTAGTCGCAGTTGCGGCTCAGAAAATTGACGGGTTCGCGTCAGCGGCAATCGTGCTCGCTGCCATAACCGGAATAAGCCATGCGGGTATCAGTGGCAGCTCGCTTTCGAAAAACCAGCGGCAGGCGGCCAGTTTGCCAGCGGCGAAATTGGCGTCCTCGGGCGGCAAATCGCTCGCCGCACGCGCCTGATCGAGCCACTGCCAGCCGACCACAAGATGGCCGAAGGCAAACAGAAACGCGGTGGCATTGTCGAGCGCCGCGCTCCCGCCGATTGCACGCAACCGGTCAGCAGCGGCAGTGATTTGCTCCACCGCGCGGCCAAGATCGACTGCGAGCGGCGCGAGATCAGCGTTACTTTCTGTCGCGGCAATCGTTGCCTCGATGCGGCGCACCAGCAGGCCATAGGTATTATCCGGATCGCGCAAGATTTTGCGCCCAACGAGGTCCATCCCCTGAATACCGGTAGTGCCTTCGTGGATCGGATTGAGCCGGTTGTCGCGGTAAAGCTGCTCGACATCAAAATCGCGGGTGTAACCGTATCCGCCGTGAATCTGGATGGCGATATCGTTGGCGGCAAGGCCGTAGTGCGAAGGCCAGGTCTTCGCCACCGGCGTGAGCAAGGCGAGCAGCGCGGCGGCTTCGGGATCGGCCACCTCATCGTCAACCAGCCTGGCGCAAAAGAGGCACAGCGCCAGCGCGCCTTCGACATAGGCCTTTTGCTGAAGCAACATCCGCCGCACATCGGGGTGGCTGATAATAGCCACCGGCGCGCCGCCGCGTTGACCAGCAGCCCGCCCCTGCAACCGCTCCTGCGCATAGGCTAGCGACAATCGGTATCCGCGATAGCCGAGGCACGCCGCGCCGATGCCAACGCCAATCCGCGCCTCGTTCATCATCTGGAACATCTGGCGCAGGCCCAGTCCGGGCTCACCCACCATCCAGCCTGTCGCGCCGCCGTTCTCGCCAAAGTTCAGCAGGCAATTGGCCGTGCCGCGATAGCCCATCTTGTGGTTGAGTCCGGCCACTGCGAGATCATTGCGGCTGCCGTCAGCGAGCAACTTGGGCACGATGAAAAGCGATAGACCTTCGGTGCCTTCAGGGAGCGAACCATCTGCCAGCGGCACCTTGGCGAGCACCAGATGCACGATGTTTTCCGACACATCCTGATCGCCACCCGAAATCCACATCTTGTTGCCGGTGAGGCGAAAGCGCGCGCCGTGTTCATCATCGCCACCGCTATCGGGCACCGCGCGGGTGCGGATATCGGCGAGGCTGGAACCGGCCTGCGGTTCGGACAAACACATCGTCCCAAACCAGCGTCCAGCGATTTGCGGCGCGGCGAAGGTTTCAATCTGCGCCGCACTGCCGAATGCAACGATCAGCCGCGCGTTCGCCGCAGTGAGCATCGGATAGGCGGCGGTGGCGATATTGGCGGCGGCAAAGCAGGCGAACGAGGCTGAGCTGAGCAAATAGGGCAGCCCCATGCCGCCGAGCTCGGGTGGAAAACCCGCAGCGAACAGTCCGAGTTCAGCATATTGCCGCAGAGCCTCGCCGATTGCCGGCAAAATATGCACCCCATCGGAATCGAGCTTCGGCTCCTGCACGTCTGCCACTTTGTAGTGCGGCAAAAAGGCATCAAGCGCGAGCTGTCGCGAGAGATCAACAATCGCGTCCATCGTCTCACGGTCAAGACCGGCAAAGCGTTGTTGCGAAGTGATTGTTTCGATCCGCAGCCAATCATGGAGCAGGAAATCAATATCTTGGCGGGGAATGAGCGAATCAGTCATAGTAAGTCCGATGTTCGCGGTTCCGCTGTTAACTGCAAGGGCCTGCGGGTGAAATGCATATCGGCGTGATAAATTCGCAAGGGGAACAAATTCGTCAGCATAACACTTTATCTGGGGCGTTAGCTTTCAGCCCGGTTTCCGGACAGGCTCCCTGCTTTACAGATGCACATGCCGGGCACAGGGCGATTGTCGATGCCGCCCGCGCTGCCTATGTGGAGTTCGCAGCAGCACCAAACGCTAAATTTGACCGAGGAATTACTATGACACGCACATCGCAATACCCCATCGAGCCCCTGTTCCTCGATCGCTGGTCGCCGCGCGCGTTTGACGCTTCGGTGATGCCTGAGGCTGACCTGATGACGCTGTTCGAAGCCGCGCGGTGGGCTCCATCGTCGTTCAATTATCAGCCGTGGCGGTTTCTTTATGCCAAGCGCGAGACCGCCGACTTCGCGCGCTTCCTCGGTCTGTTGGCGCCGTTCAATCAGACATGGGCCGAACATGCCTCGGTGCTGATTTTCGCTGTATCACAGCGCACCATGCAGATGGGGCCAGAGCCCACGCCATCGCACAGCCACAGCTTCGATACCGGCGCGGCCTGGGTGCAATTGGCGCTCGAGGCGACCCGGCATGGCTATCAGGCTCACGGCATGACCGGGGTGGATTTTGACCGCGCCACAGCCGAGCTACAAGTCCCCGATGATTTCCGCATCGAGGCGGCAATTGCCGTTGGGCGGCAGGGCGACCCTGCTATTCTGCCCGAAAAACTGCGCGAGCGTGAATTCCCCAGCGAGCGCAAGCCGCTCGAGGAAATCATCATGGCGGGCAACTTCGTTACGCCTCAGCCTTAGAGGATGCTGATTGGCCGCACGCCTAACGATGAACTGGCCGCTACCAGCGGCATTCGCAGATCAACATTCGGCCTGCTATCGTTCAAGGCGGCCAAGGATTTGAATGGGTGCCCGGTTTGGCCATCACGCCGATACGGGCACCCTTATTCTTCACCGGGGCTTTGGTAGGGTGCTCGTGTCTCAAGGAGCCTTCTGGAACGCGATCACACCAATAGCCCCCGTCGCCCCGATGCCAAAGTAGGAAACACCGGCAAAGCCCGCGCCTGCACCTGCGAGGAAACCGGTGATATGCGCGGTTGAGCCGAACTCTGTGAATGAGCCCTTGGCATCAATCGCCATTGATGGACTGGCTGCTCCGCCCACCGAGGTATAATTATACGTCTGGCTGCCGATACTCAACTGCGCGTCAAAACCGGCTTTCAATGTGGCAAAGGCCACCCCAAAATGCGCATTGACGATTGATCCGGGTGCGGCAGCTCCTGAGCCAAGAATTGGTTTAGTACCGCCAACCATTGTGTAGGTGGCCGTGCCGGTTGTTGGCATATTTGTCACCGCAGCCCCCCAAATCTGGCTCATCCCGCCATTGGTTGGCACTTCCTCATTGAAAGTGGCTGAACTGGTCGTCTGTTTCAGCGTGCCGCCCGCCCAGCGCGTCCAGCCGATTACGCCGCCCGCCTGGCCGAAGTCGACATTGCTTGCGGTCAGCCGCGTTGCGGCATTGCCCGACCATGTGCCACCGTCAATCTTTCCATCGCCGCTGCCCGTTACCGTGGCACTCTCCGAAATAAACGTCCCTTCAGACGAGCGCGTGGTGGTGCCGGGTAGGAACGTTTTACCGACGACGCGCATTTGCAGGCCGGTTCCTGATGGAGCTTGGACTGTTGGTGCCGCAATCACTGGACTACCAAAGGCGATTGCGCCGGAAACATATTCGCTACCGTTGCTGGTGGCGTTCAACTTGTAGGTCAGACCAGCATTGCTCGCCGCCGGGCCTGCGAGGAACACGTTCAGCGTGCCGGTGCCGGGAGCACCCGAGGTTAGCGCGCCGCCAGTAACCGAAGCAGTGCCGGTGCCAGCAAAGGTCGTACCGTTAAGCGTGATCGAAGGCGTGGCGGTGCCGCCAGCCGAGCTGAAAGTGTAATCATTGCCGCCGCCATTGACGACGCCGGACACGCCCAGCTTGAGTGTGGAGAATGCCACGGTGAGCGATGCCGACTTGAGCGTACCTAGCGAATCCGTGCCGCTCGCATTGGTGTGATAGACCGGAGTGGTTGATCCCAGCACCGTATAGGTCGCCGTGCCAGTAGTCGGCACCGCCGTGGCGCGGGTGCCCCAGATACTTGCCTCGCCGCCAGTTACCGAGAATGTGTTGCCCGATGTGCCGGTTGGGGTTTGCGTTGTGCCACCCGCCCAGCGCGTCCAGCCGATCACGCCGTCAATCCCGCCGCTTTCATAATCGGTGTTGGTGCCGCGCTGGATTAGCGAACCGCCGCTGGTAACCCAGCTGGTCAACTTGCCATCGGGTGTTGCGACAATGGTCGTTGGATCAGCGGTAAGGTTGCTGCCGTTGAACACGGTGGCGAAGGTCTGATTGCTGTAGGTTTTGGTTGTGGTCGCTCCGCCGCCGCCAGCGGCCGCGGTGGGATTGCCCAACACCGCCGCGCCGTTAAGGATCGACGTGCTGTTGGCGTTGTCGATGATGCCATAGCCGAGCGCAAACATTGAAGCGCCCGCGCCGCCCGAAATGAAGTTGGCGGCAAAACTGCACGACTGCGTGCCAGTGCAGATCGGACCCGTCGCCGAGCTGAGCGCGCTGGTTCCGCCGTAAAGCGAAAGCGCGCCCTGGCTCAAGAATACGTTGGTCAGCGAAGGAGCCAATGCCCCGCCGGGGCTGGCGACGAACAACGAAACGGCCTGCCCATTGAGCGCTCCCGAAATGCTGCCGCGATAGCCGAACTTTGGCGCGCTGCCAAAGGTAACGCCGAGCGTGAGGTTAAGGCCCGCGCCGGTGAAGGTGCTCGCGCCGCCCGGGACAGTCGGGGTGCTTTGCCCAACGACGGTGTAGGACACGGTTCCCGTAGTCGGTATGGCCGTGGTTGGCGTAAGCATGGCGAAATGCGCGCCATCGTTGGCGGCATAGGTTTTTTGATTGACGCCCGAACCAAATGTTCCGCCGCCAAACCGGCCAACGACAAAGCCGGTGCCCGAATTCAGTTCGCGCAGGGTCGCAGTGCCAG
>JAYVNC010000112.1:0-1842 GCA_043758655.1 Novosphingobium sp. | reverse complement strand
ACGTCGGCCAGCCTTCTACGGCGACCACCAGCCGATTGGTCTTGGCAAGACTGGTAAGCACCGCCTCACGATCAAGCGGGCGCAGGGTGCGCAGATCGAGCACTTCGGCTTCGATCCCCTCGTCAGCGAGCAGCTTGGCGGCATCAAGCGACAGCCCGACGCCAATCGAATAGGAAACGATAGTCACATCGCGCCCTTCGCGCATGATCCGTGCCTTGCCGATGGGCTCGACGTGGTCATCATCCTCAGTCAGTTCAAAATTGCGGCCGTAAAGCAGTTCGTTTTCGAGGAAGATGACGGGATCATCGCTGCGGATCGCTGCTTTGAGCAGTCCCTTGGCATCGGCAGCATCATAGGGCGCGATGACGATAAGTCCCGGAACCGAAGCATACCACGGAGCAAAATTCTGGCTGTGCTGCGCGCCAACCCGGCTGGCCGCGCCGTTGGGGCCGCGAAATACTATCGGGCAGCGCATCTGACCACCTGACATGTAATTGGTCTTCGCCGCCGAATTGATTAGATGATCGACCGCCTGCATGGCGAAATTGAAGGTCATGAATTCAACGATAGGACGAAGGCCCCCCATCGCCGCGCCGGTTCCGATCCCGGCAAAGCCATATTCGGTAATCGGCGTATCGATCACCCGGCGCGGGCCGAATTCATCGAGCAAGCCTTGGGTTACCTTATAGGCACCCTGATACTGGGCGACTTCCTCACCCATAACGAAAACGCGATCATCACGGCGCATTTCTTCGGCCATAGCATCGCGCAAGGCTTCGCGCAGGGTGATGGTTTTGGCGTTAGAGCCGGATGGTGCTTTTGCCTTATTCTGCTCCGCCGCGAAGGCGGGCGTCTCAGGAGTAGGGGCTGAAGGTAGTTTATCATCGCCTGAGGCCCCCGCTTTCGCGGGGGATCTGGCAACCTCGCCTTCGCCAATAACCGCGATCACTGTCCCAACCTTAACGCCTTCGGTACCCTCAGCCACAAGAATGCTGCCGATCACGCCTTCATCAACGGCTTCGAATTCCATAGTCGCCTTGTCGGTTTCGATTTCGGCCAGAATATCACCAGACTTTACTTCGTCGCCAACCTTGACCAGCCAGCGGGCGAGCTTGCCTTCTTCCATCGTCGGCGAAAGCGCGGGCATTTTGAGTTCGACGGCCATCAGTAGTGCTCCACCAGAACGTCAGTGTAGAGCTCACCTAGTTCGGGCTCGGGCGAATTTTCGGCAAAATCGGCGGCTTCGGAAACCCGCGCGCGGATTGCTTTGTCGAGGTCTTTCAGCGTTTCTTCGCTAACCCCCCGCTTAAGCATCTCGACCTTGCAGGCCTCAATCGGATCGCGTTTCTCTTTCACATCCTGCACTTCTTCACGGCTGCGGTATTTGGCAGGGTCAGACATTGAATGGCCGCGATAGCGATAGGTTTGCAGTTCCATCAACACCGGACCGTTGCCAGCGCGGACATATTCGAGGGCAATCTCGGTAGCCCGGCGAACTTCGAGAACGTCCATGCCGTTGACGTCCATTCCAGGGATGCGAAACCCTGTGCCGCGGCGGTAAAAGTGGGTTTCAGCGCTGCCACGCGTCACCGCAGTTCCCATGGCATAGCCGTTGTTCTCAACCACGAAAATGATTGGCAGCTTCCACAGCGCGGCCATGTTGAAGCTTTCATAGACCTGGCCCTGATTTGCCGCGCCATCGCCGAAATAGGCAAGACACACTCCGCCGTCGCCGCGATACTGGCTGGCGAAGGCGAGCCCTGCGCCCAGCGGCACCTGCGCGCCGACGATGCCGTGGCCGCCATAAAAGCGGTGATCGACGCTGAACATGTGCATCGATCC
>JAYVNC010000111.1:0-5977 GCA_043758655.1 Novosphingobium sp. | reverse complement strand
AGCCGGTGCGCCGGGCAATGCATTCGATCTTCCTCTATTATGCGATCCCCGCCGGGGAGGGGCTTTAGGATTTGAAATGACCGATAGCCAATCGCCTCCCCGTCCTTCCGGCTCAATGTTCGTCAACATTGGCGAGCGCACCAACGTCACCGGCAGCGCCGCGTTCAAAAAGCTGATCCTTGCGGGCGACTATCCGCGCGCGGTCGAAGTTGCGCGCCAGCAGGTGGAAAACGGCGCGCAGGTGATCGATGTTAACATGGACGAAGGGCTGCTCGATGCGGTCTACGCCATGACCACGTTCCTTAAACTGATCGCTGCCGAGCCCGATATCGCCCGGGTGCCGGTGATGATCGATTCATCGAAATGGGCGGTGATCGAAGCGGGGCTGAAATGCGTTTCGGGCAAGCCCATCGTCAATTCGATCAGCATGAAGGAAGGCGAAGCGCAGTTCCTTGAACAAGCGCGGCTGTGCATGGCCTATGGCGCGGCGGTGGTGGTGATGGCCTTTGACGAGAAGGGCCAGGCTGATACCAAGCCGCGCAAGATCGAGATTTGCGAGCGCGCCTACAAACTGCTCACCGGGGCAGGGTTCCCGCCCGAGGACATCATCTTCGATCCCAATGTCTTCGCGGTCGCCACCGGGATTGAGGAACACAACAATTACGCGGTCGATTTTATCGAGGCGGTGAAGGAAATTCGCCTGCGCTGCCCGCATGTGCATTTCTCTGGCGGGCTATCCAACCTCAGTTTTTCGTTCCGCGGCAACGAGCCGGTGCGCCGGGCAATGCATTCGATCTTCCTCTATTATGCGATCCCCGCCGGGCTCGACATGGCCATCGTCAACGCCGGGCAGCTTGATGTTTACGATACGATTGACCCGGCATTGCGGCAGGCCTGCGAGGATGTGATTCTCAATAAGGACGAGGGCGCAACCGAGCGCCTCGTCACCCTCGCCGAGAAGTTTCGCGGCACCGATGTTGCGCAGGAAAAGGCGGCGGCGGAATGGCGCGGCTGGCCTGTGGTCAAGCGGATCGAGCACGCGCTGGTCAAAGGGATTGACCAGCATATCGTCGATGACACCGAGATTGCCCGCGCGGAAATTGAGGCGCGCGGCGGGCGGCCCATCGAAGTGATCGAAGGCCCGCTGATGGACGGAATGAACGTTGTCGGCGATCTGTTCGGCAGCGGCAGAATGTTCCTGCCGCAGGTGGTCAAGAGTGCGCGCGTGATGAAAAAAGCGGTCGCGCATCTGATCCCGTTCATCGAAGCATCGAAGGAGCCGGGGGCCAAGGCCAAGGGCCGGATTATCATGGCCACCGTCAAAGGTGACGTCCACGATATCGGCAAGAATATCGTCGGCGTAGTGCTCCAGTGCAATGGCTACGAGGTGATCGATCTCGGCGTGATGGTGCCTTGGGCAAAGATCATCGAAGTGGCACTTGCCGAGCAGGTGGATATTGTCGGGCTTTCGGGCCTAATAACGCCTTCGCTCGATGAAATGGTCACTGTGGCGGAGGAAATGCAGCGCGCGGGACTGACTGTTCCGCTGCTGATCGGCGGCGCGACCACCAGCAAATTGCACACCGCACTGCGCATTGATCCGGCCTATGCCGGGCCTGTCATCCACGTGCTCGATGCCAGCCGCGCGGTGGGTGTCGCCTCGCAATTGCTGTCCGATACCCAAGCCGATGGCTTCGTCGCCGCGACCAAAAGCGACTATCAGCAGGTGCGCGATTTGCGTGAGGGCAAGGGGCAAAGCGCGTTGCTGTCGCTTGCCGAGGCGCGCGCCAATGGCTTCGCCGCCAATATGGCGCAAAAGGCCCCGCCGCCGGTGCAGCCCGGCCTGCACACCTTCCCCGATTGGGACTTGGCGGACCTGCGGCAATGTATCGACTGGACGCCGTTCTTCCGCGCATGGGAACTGGCTGGGGTCTATCCGGCAATCCTTGACGATGCCGTAGTGGGCGAGAGCGCTCGCGGGCTGTTTGCCGATGCGCAGGCGATGCTCGATCAGATCGTCGGTGAGAAATGGCTGACGGCAAAGGCCGTTACCGGATTTTGGCCTTGCCGCCGCGATGGCGATGATGTGCGGCTGGATGATGGCACATTGCTGCCCTTCCTGCGCCAACAGGTCAAAAAATCGCGCGATCGCGCTAACTTCTGCCTCGCCGATTTCATCGATCCGGCGGGGGATTGGCTCGGCGGTTTCGCAGTGGGCATCCACGGCATCGAACCGCACCTCACGCGGTTCAAAGCGGAGCATGATGACTACAATGACATATTGCTGAAAGCGCTGGCAGACCGTTTCGCCGAAGCGCTGGCCGAGCGCCTGCATCAGCACGTCCGCACCACGCTTTGGGGCTATGCGCCGGGCGAGCAGCCAACCAATGCGGCGCTGATCAAGGAGCAATATCGCGGCATCCGCCCTGCCCCGGGTTATCCCGCCTGCCCCGATCACACGCTGAAAACCACGCTGTTTGATCTGCTGGATGCTAGCGAAAACGCCGGACTGGTGCTCACTGAATCAATGGCGATGCTACCTACGGCGGCGGTCTCAGGCTTCTACTTCGCTCACCCCGAAAGCGCCTATTTCGGCGTTGCCCGGATTGGCCGCGATCAGTTAGAAGACTATGCCGAGCGGCGCGGGATGGACCTGCGCATGGCCGAAAAGTGGCTGCGGCCCAATCTGGATTAGGGCTGGATTCTTTGACATTTCTGGTTAGCCTGCCCCTTGATTTACTGGGGGATGGGGCAATGGAATCGTTCAATATCGGCAGAACACTGTCCCGCACCTTCACATTGGTGATTGCGACTTTAGGCAGCGTTGGCCTGTTCACGCTGATCATCCAAATTGTTAGCGGCGATCTCAGCAACTTTGCGACTGCCACCGATCCCATGGCGCGGTTGGCGGTGTTCGGGTCAGCTGGCTATTGGCTGGCAATGGCCAGTGCAGTCTTGCTAAGTTCGCTGATGATGGCCGGGTCGCTTGATGGCCTGATCAAAACCGCTTGGGGAAAGCCAACCTCACTCGCCGATTGTTTAACCACTGGGGTCACGAAAACATTGCCGGTGCTGGGGCTTTATATTCTGTGGTTTCTTGGCGTAGGCTTGGGCTGGCTGCTGCTATTGGTTCCCGGCCTCATTGTGATGACCATGTGGTCTGCGGCAATGCCTGTGCTGATCGGTGAGAATATCGGCGTAATCGCTGCATTTGGGCGAAGTCGCGAACTCACACGCGGATCACGCTGGAGCATCTTTGGCACCCTGTTTATTTTCGTTATCGCAATTTATGCGATTTTGTTTGGCATTCTGGGAACACTCATCGGTGGCGGAATGATGCAAATTTCCGCCCCAATGAATGTGAACCCGGTAACCGCGCTGGCGGCAATTCCGGTCGGCTGGCTGTTCAGTATGTTGCTCAATGCTTTGCTCGCATCGATTTATGTTGAAACCGTTACAGTCAAAGAGGGTAGCCCCACCGGTCATCTAGCCGAAGTTTTCGGCTAAACCGCGCAAGGTTCGGCGTGAGTTGAAACGGCAGCTCGCTTGAGATCCCGTTAGCAAGGGGTGGCGAGGTGCCCAAACCGCCGCTAACATGCCGCAATGCGCGTGCTATTTGTCCCCTTCGCTCTGATGGCAGCCCTATTCGCTGCGCCTATAACGGCTGAGCCCCCGGCGAGCGTTGCTGTCGCCTTTGATCGCCACAAAATCACGCCCGTGTTGGCCGAGGGCCTCGCTGATCGCGCCACTGGCCGCAAGGTTACTGCGGATGATCCCGTCCGCATTGCCAGCTTTTCCAAGCTGGTCACCGCGCTGGGGGTGATGCGGCTGGTGGATCGGGGCCAGCTTGATCTGGATCGCGACGTTTCGGACTATCTCGGCTGGAAATTGCGTAACCCGGCGTTTCCGGAACAGCCGATCACACTCGCCATGCTGCTCTCGCACCGCTCAAGCGTGATCGACGGCGGCGAGCTTTACCTCGTGCCGCTGGGCGTGACCCTGCGCGAGCGGCTGTCGGACCCACGGGTATGGGACCCCGCGCACCCGCCCGGCAGTGATTGGTTTCACTACACCAACCTCAACTTCCCGATTGTCGGCTCGGTGATCGAGCGGGTCACCGGGCAGCGGTTCGATGCGGCGATGCACCGGCTGGTGCTGAGACCGCTCAAGCTCGACGCCTGTTTCAACTGGGGCGCGGGCTGTTCGGTGCGGGCCTTCAGCCGAGCAGTGGTGCTCTATCGCGCCAGCGGCGAAGTGGCGCGCGATGATCTTCACGGGGTACCGCCCGCTTGCCAGGTGTTCCTGCGCGAAGGCAGCGCCTGCGATCTTCGGGGCTATCGTTTGGGTGACAACGGTGCGTTGTTCAGCCCACAAGGGGGCCTTAGGATTTCGATGCGCGATCTCGCGAAGGTGGGGCGGTTGATGGCGCGGCAAGGCAGCGGCTTCCTCAGCGCCGCCAGTTACCGCGAAATGACACGCCCGCAGTGGCAGTTCGATGGCAGCAATGGGCTGGGCGAGGATGGCTCCGAAATCAGCATATTCTGCAATTACGGCCTCGCCACGCATCAGATTGGATCGCGTGGGGCCAAATGCCACGATGATCTGTTCGGCGATGGTGTGGGGCGTTTCGGCCATTCGGGCGATGCTTATGGGCTTAAATCGGGGCTGTGGTGGGATCCGGTGAGCGGCAAGGGGCTGGCGTTCTTCACCACTGCCGTCGCGGACACCGAGACAGGCAAGCGCAGCGCTTTCACCGTGCGCGAAGAGGCACTGGTTGATAGGGTTCGCCGGTAAAACAATCGCATCGAATCCGGTGGCAACTCGGGCGCGAACTGTTCCCATTGCGCTAAGTAATCTGCCATAGGCCGTGCCGTGCTTGATACCGCCGATCTCCTTCCCGCGCTGCATTCAACCTTCGGCTTCTCGTCGTTTCGCGGGGTGCAGGAGGATGTGGTGCGGCGGGTGCTTGGCGGTGAATCGCTGCTTGCGGTGATGCCGACCGGCGCGGGTAAATCGCTGACGTTCCAGCTCCCCGCCACGCTGATGCCGGGCACTTGCGTGGTCGTCTCGCCGCTGATTGCACTGATGCACGATCAGCTGCGCTCCGCCCAGGCCAACGGCATTCGCGCCGCCAGCCTGACTAGCGCCGATATGGACCGTGAGGCGACAATTGAGCGGTTCCGCGCTGGTGAGCTGGATTTGCTTTATGTCGCTCCCGAACGCGCCAGCCAGCCGCATTTCCGCGAATTGCTCGGCGCCAATAGAAACAATGGGGGCCAAGTCAGCCTGTTCGCCATCGATGAGGCACACTGCGTTTCCGAATGGGGCCACGATTTCCGCCCTGATTACCGCCTGCTGCGCCCGCTGATGGATATGTTTCCTTCCGCCCCGCGCCTCGCGCTCACGGCTACGGCAGACGAGCGCACCCGCGCCGATGTCCTCACCCAATTGGGCATTCCCGAGGACGGACTGATCGTCGCCGGGTTTGATCGGCCCAATATCCGCTATATCATTCAGCACCGGCAGAACGGGTTTACTCAGCTACGCGACCTGCTGAAATCACAGCCCGGCCCGGGCATCATCTATGCGCCAACCCGCAAGAAGGTGGAGGATCTGGCTGAGCGGCTGGCCGAAGCCACTGGCCGCCCGGTGCTTCCCTATCACGCGGGCCTGCCGCCCGAAGTGCGTTCCGCCAATCAGGCGGCATTTGTCGCCAGCGAGAATATGGTGGTGGTGGCGACGGTCGCCTTTGGGATGGGGATCGACAAGCCTGACGTGCGCTTCGTCGCCCATGCCGGCGTGCCCAAATCAATCGAATCGTACTATCAGGAAACCGGCCGTGCGGGCCGTGATGGCGATGATGCTGTGGCAATGATGTTCTGGGCAGGCGGCGATTTCGCCCTCGCCCGCCATCGGATTGACGAGCTTGAGGAACACCGGCGCCCCAGCGAGCGCACCCGGCTCGATGCGCTGGCCA
>JAYVNC010000110.1:0-5982 GCA_043758655.1 Novosphingobium sp. | reverse complement strand
AGCAGATCATCCCATACCGCGACATTGTGCGCCTCATGGAAAAAATCGCCCAGAGCTTCGATGACGGCGGGGCCGACACCGTCGATTGCGGTAAGTTCTGAAAGCCCCTCCTCTTTACGGGAGGGGTTGGGGTGGGGGCTGTCCGCTGGGTCTAACGTTGCGCCCGAAGGAGAGCCCCCACCCCCACCTCCACCCCCTCCCCTAAAGAGTAGGGGGGTTATGTTGTGCGCTTTTTCAACCGTTTCCCTTAGTTGACCCAAAGTCACAAACCGCTTCAGCAAATCACGCGCCGTTACCGCGCCAACATGCCTGATTCCTAACCCAAACAACAGCCGAGCAGCATCGGGCGCGCGTTTCGCCTCAATCGCCTCGAGGAGATTTTCGACCGACTTTTCTTTCCAGCCCTCGCGGGTGAGAATGTCCGCGCGGCGCTGTTTTAGCCGGAAAATATCCGCCGGGCTTTCCAGCCAGCCAAGCCCAAAGAACTCATCAATCGTCTTTTCGCCCAGCCCTTCAATATCGAGCGCGGCGCGGCTGACGAAATGCTTGAGCCGCTCAGTGCGCTGCGCCGGGCAGATCAGCCCGCCGGTGCAGCGGAGGTCGACTTCGCCTTCTTCGGCTACCGCCTCACTGTCGCAGATCGGGCATATGGTTTTGAATACATATCTGTCACCAACGGCATGAGGGGTCTGATTATTGACAATCTGAGGGATCACATCTCCAGCCCGCTGGATCACAACCCGGTCACCAATGTTAAGCTGGAGCCGCTCAATCTCGTCGCGGTTGTGCAGCGTGACATTGGATACCACCACGCCGCCCACCGTCACCGGCTTAAGCCGTCCGACCGGGGTCAATTTACCGGTGCGACCAACCTGAATGTCGATGGCTTCGAGTGTGGTTTCGGCCTGCTCAGCCGGGAACTTGTGCGCCATGCCCCAGCGCGGTGCCTTGGCGACAAAGCCAAGACGCTCCTGCAAATCGAGCCGGTCGACTTTATAGACCACGCCGTCAATATCATAGGGCAGATCGGCGCGGGAATGTTCGATCTTGCGATAGGTTTGCAACATCGTTGCAACATCGTTGCACCGCGTAAGCATCGGCGAAACCGGGACGCCCCAAGCGGCGATTTGCTGCATCATATCGTATTGGCTCGCCGCCGGAATCATTGACGCCGCACCCCAACCATGCGCCAGAAACCGCAAGGGCCGCGCGGCAGTAACGCTCGCATCCTTCTGCCGCAGCGACCCAGCGGCAGCATTGCGCGGGTTGGCGAAAATCTTGTCCCCCGCCGCCGCCTGCCGCTCATTAAGCGCGGCAAAATCGGCCTTCGACATATAGACTTCGCCGCGAATTTCGAAGACGTCTGGAATTGGGCCACCACCCCCAACCCCCTCCTCTTCTTTAGAGGAGGGGGTTGGGGGGTGGTGGCCCCACAATAAAATCTGAGGAATGTCAGCAATATGCGCGACATTGGCGGTCACATCCTCACCCACCATACCGTCCCCGCGCGTCGCCGCGCGCACCAGTCGTCCGTTCTCATAACGCAGCGAGCAGGACAGTCCGTCAATCTTGTCCTCCGCCGTCATCACCACTTCGGCGTCGTCCGCCAGGTTCAAAAACCGCCGCACCCGTGCGACAAATTCGCCCGCTTCCTCGTCGGAAAAAACGTTGTCGAGGCTCATCATCCGAACCTCATGCGCCACCTTCGAAAGCGGCGAGGCGGCAACCTCATGCCCGACAGTCTTGCTGGGTGAATCGTCACGGATCAAATGCGGAAACGCGGCCTCTAGCTCATTGTTCCTCCGCACCAGCGCATCATATTCGCCATCGGAAATCTCCGGCGCATCGCTGGCATGATACAGCCGGTTATGATGCGCGATGGCCTTGGCAAGGCGCATAAGTTCATTGGCGGCTTCGGCTTCGGAGGGCGCTTGCTCAGTCATCTAGCGCCAGAAGTTCTGCTGCGGCATCAAGGTATGCCTCCTCATGTTCGCGCGCGCCGACTAAAAGCACAAGCAAGATCATCCTGCCATCCTGCACTTGATAAACCAGCCGGACGCCCTTTGCGCGAAGTTTGATTTTGTAACAGTCTGGCATTCGCGCCAGCTTATCGCCAGGGACGCGGGGATTTTCGCATCGCTCTGCCAATTTCTTGGCTATCTGGCGCTGACTGGAAACGTCGAGGCGATCAAATCGCTTTTTTGCGCGCGGCCTGAAGAGGACCTTATAAATATTCTTCAAGATCGACCTCTATGCCTTCATCGCCTTCGGACAAGGCTTCCTCGGCCTCTTGAATCAGGCGCTGTTCGGTTACCATGTCGCACAGATATTTCCAGACGTGCGGCGCGATCATATAAGCGACGGGCTTGTTGCGATTGAGGATAGCCACTTGCCTGAGCTGCGCTTCGGCAACGACGGCAGCAGGATTGGCTTTAAGGTTGCTGATGCTCACGCAGGCATCGGCCAGCACTTCAGCGATGAGAGGCGGTTTGAAGGGCTGATTCATGGCCTTTTAATAGACCTTGAAACAGGTCATGTCAACGCCGCCCGCCAACCGGAATAACCTCCGCCCGGGTGCCGAAGCCGCCGATAATCGGCCGGGCTTTAGCAATTTCTGCTTGAACTTGCGGCAGTTTCAGGCTGGCCTTGTGGGCATCAGCAGATTTCCAGATTTCGGTGATCCAGATCGCATTGGCATCGGCCATGTCTTTGGCGACGAGATAGGCGAGATTGCCCGGCATATTCTCAGAACCAGCAAGAAGATAACCGATCAACTCATCGCGCTTGCCAGGTAGCGATGACATCTGCCCGATCACGCCATAAAGCGCAGCGCTGTCTTCGATTTCGTCCATGGTTTTACATCCCGGTAGCAACAACATCAGTGCCGCAGACCCAACAAATTCGCGGCGTGATGGGGTCATGCCTGTTCCAACAAACGATCCGCCTGCGCCCGTGCCTCGGCAGTAATCTCCGCGCCCGAAAGCATCCGGGCGATTTCTTCCTGCCGCCCAGCGCTATCCAGCAACGCCACCGAAGTGCGCGTCACCGTGCCTTCGCTGGACTTGGCGATAACGTAATGCGTGACCCCGCGCGCGGCGACCTGGGGGCTGTGCGTTACTGCGAGCAATTGCCCACCATCGGCCAACCGCGCCAACCGCTCGCCAATTGCGCTGGCGACTGCACCGCCGACACCGCGATCAATCTCGTCAAAGATCACCGTCGCCGCGCCGCCCTGCTGCGCCAGAGCCACCTTCAGCGCAAGGATGAAGCGCGATAGCTCGCCGCCGCTGGCGATCTTGCCGAGCGCGGCGAAATCTGCGCCGGGGTTGGTGCTGATGAGAAATTCAACCGCATCGATCCCGCCCGGCCCCCAGCGATCATCGGGAAGGCGCAAAATCTTGGTGCGGAACCGCGCGGAATCGAGCTTGAGCGGCACCAGTTCCGCGGCCACCGCCTGATCGAGCCGCTGTGAGGCTTCGAACCGGGTGACCGAGAGCGATTCGGCGCGGGCCTGATATTCTAGCCCCGCCTCGTGCGCCGCGCGTTCGAGCCCCGCCAATTCCACCTCACCGCCCTCAATCGCATCGAGCTCGCTGCGCATTGCGCGGGCCTTGGCGGGAAGATCATCGACCGCGCAAACGTGCTTTCGCGCCGCCGCACGCAGTTCAAACAGCCGGGTTTCGATCGAATCGAGCATTTGCGGATCGTGGCGAAGCGCTTCACCCGCACGGCTCAGGCTTGTTTCAGCTTCACTCGCCTCGATTACCGCTCGGTCAAGCGCGGCCAGTGCTTCGGTGAGCAGGGGATGCTCAGCGGCGATCCGGTCAAGCTTCCGCGCGGCGCTACGCAAACCAGCAAGTGCCGAATCCGATCCCGCCCACAGGTGCTGCAAATCGGCGAGGTCACCCGAAAGCCTCTCGCCCTTTTGCATTGTGGAACGCGCTTCAGCGAGCTGCAATTCCTCGCCTTCTTCTGGTGACAACGCGGTCAGTTCTTCAAGGTAGGCGAGCAACAAATCGCGGTCCGCCCCGGCCTTATTCACCCGCGCCCGCGCCGTGCCGAGTGCATCCTCCGCCGCGCGCCAGCTGCGCCAAGCCGCGCCGACTCCGTCAGCATCGCCGCCGGCATAGCGATCAAGCAGGCCCCGGTGCCCGCGCGCATTCACTAGCCCGCGATCATCGTGCTGACCGTGGAGTTCAACAAGGCCCGCCGCCAGTTCACGCAGCAAGGCAACGCCGACCGGCTGATCGTTGACCCAGGCCTTTGATCCGCCATCTGCCTTCACCTGGCGTTTAATTAGCAGGGGCTCGCCCAGTTCGATCTCAATTGCGGCTTCGGAGAGCACTTCCACAATTGCAGCAGGCAGCGACGCGAATTCAAAACTGGCCGATACGCTCGCCTTGTCCTCCCCTGCCCGCACCAGCGCGGAATCGGCGCGGTCGCCCAGCACCAGCCCCAGCGCATCGAGCAGGATTGATTTGCCCGCCCCGGTCTCACCGGTGAGCACGCCAAGCCCGCCTGCGAAATCAAGGTCAAGCGCCTCGATCAGGACGATGTTACGGATTGAGAGTCTGGTCAGCATGTTCGCGCATCGTTCTAAACCAGCGCGCGGCCTGAGTCACCCGTTTCGCATGAAGGCGCTGTTCAGAACTCCGCTTTGACCGTCAGGCCAAAGGTGCGCGGATCGCCGGGGTTGCCAACGATCAGCCCGGTGTTGCCGCTCGGCACCTGCAATTGTTCATAATAGTTGACGTCAAAAGCGTTGCGAACCCACCCGTAGATGTCGAAGCCCCGCGGCGTGCGGAAGCCAAGGCGGACGTTGGTCAGCGCGTAACCATCGACGGTGGTATAGGCCGATGGGCTTGGGTTCGACGAGAACTTGGTGCGGAAATTGCCATCGACACCCAAGTATATCTGCCCCGCCTTGCCGAGCAGCGCCAGAGGCACATTGCCCTCAGCGCCATAGGACACCGACCACTTTGAAACACCCGGGAGCGTCTGGCCGGAAATGTCGCAATTGGCCGGGCTGTTGCCGGGTGTTCCGGCGGTAGCAAACGGGGTGCCGGAACCGCCGCCTGAAAGCTCTGGCGGGCACGGCGCATCGATGAACTTGCGGTACTTGGCATCGGTATAGGCACCGTTGACATAGGCATTAAACCGCTCGCTCGGGCGGATCGAAAAGTCCCATTCAAACCCTTGTGTGTGCACCTTGTCAGCATTGGCGAGATAGCCGCGCAGCACCCCCAGTTGCCCGTTGGTCACCAGCGCCTGATAATCGCCAATATCGGTGCGGAAGGCTGCGAGGTTGAAGGTGGCGCGGCGATCAAGAAACTGCGCTTTGATCCCTGCCTCAAGGTGATTGACCCGCTCAGGCTTGACCGTTCCGGCGGCGAGGATCGGATTCCCGGCGGCATCGGCAGGCACGCCGCTCAGGTTAATCCCGCCGGTTTTGAACGTCTTGGCATAGGTGGCATAGGCGAGAATGTCTGGCGTCAGTTTATAGCTCAGCGTCAGATCATAGCTGAAATTCCACGCGCTAAAGCGCGGAGAGATTGATTGCGGCGCCTGCACTCCGCGCTGGGCGATCACGCGCGGATCGGTGCTGGCGAAGGTCACCAGCTGGCCCGTGGCATTGGTCACTACCGAATTATAGATGCCATCCTTCTTGTCATAATTGACGCGGAAACCGGGCTGCACGGTGAAGCGATCGGTCAATTTCCAGCTCGCCTGACCGAACAGCGCGGCGCTGGTGTTATCGAGCCGAATGTTGTTGTTCGAAGTCAGGCCATTGAGAACAGTCGGATCATCGGCGAGCGGCCCGGTGAGCAGCCACTTGCTCGCCGCCGGGCCGTTCTGGGTGATCCCTTGCGTGCGCACCTTCTGGTTGAACACGAACAGGCCGATGCCGAAGTCCAGCCTGTCGCCGGTCTGGTTATAGCGCAATTCCTGCGTCAGCTGGCTCTGCTGCGAGGGATTGTTGAC
>JAYVNC010000109.1:0-5982 GCA_043758655.1 Novosphingobium sp. | reverse complement strand
GCCCATGCGCTCGGCGCGCAGGTGGTGCAAAACGATCAGGTCAAGGCGCGCGATCTGCCAGGGCCGTTGCAGGAATCGATCCTTGGCCTTGCGCTTGGTGAAACTTCGCAACCCTTTGGTTCGATCAAGGACGGCGTACGGGTGCTGATGCTCTGCGGCCGCGATGACGCCAAGGTTGATGGCGGACCGAGCTTTGAGGATATGATGGGGCAAATCGAGGATGACCGCGTGCAAAAGCG
The DNA here is from genome assembly GCA_043758655.1 of Novosphingobium sp. Taxonomy (GTDB): domain Bacteria; phylum Pseudomonadota; class Alphaproteobacteria; order Sphingomonadales; family Sphingomonadaceae; genus Novosphingobium. Next base: position 5,743 of record JAYVNC010000109.1, on the reverse strand, counting down.
CGCGCAAGCCTATCTTCGCGATCTGCGCCGCGATGCGGTTATCGATTACAACTGATTATGCAGCGGCCCGCGCTCGCCATTTCGTTAGGCGATCCTGCGGGCATTGGCCCCGAGATAATTGCGGAGGCGTGGGCGCGGCGTGACGCTGAGCACCTGCCTCCGTTTTTCGTGGTCGGCGGCGCGGGCATCTTGATCGCTGCGGCGGCGAGCCGCGGAATTGATTTGTCGGTTGCGCGGATTAACGATCCGGCTGAGGCCTCTGCGATATTTGCTTCGGCGCTGCCAGTGTTCTTCAGTGATGATGTTGTATGGCAACCCGGTGAGCCGGACCGTGCAGGTGCCGCCCTCGCGCTTGCCTCGCTAAGCACTGCGGCGAAACTTGCCTTTGCAGGTTTGGCATCGGGCATTGTCACCGGGCCCATCGCTAAATCGCGGCTGGCTGAAGTTGGCTTTGCCCATCCCGGCCAGACCGAATTCGTCGCCGAAGCTTGCGGAGTCAGTCCTCAAGACGCGGTGATGATGTTGGCAGGTCCGCAACTTCGCACTGTACCGCTAACGGTTCACGTATCGCTCGCATCGGTGCCCGGTTTGATCACCACCGAGCTGATTTTGCGCAAAGCGCGGATCATTGCGGCATCGTTGCAGCAAGATTGCGGGATCGTTGCGCCACGATTGGCTATCGCCGCGCTTAACCCACACGCGGGTGAAGATGGGCTGATGGGTAGCGAAGACACGGCCATTATCGCCCCGGCAATCGCCGCGCTACAGGCCGAAGGAATCGCCGCAACCGGCCCACATCCCGCAGATGCGTTGTTCACCATGCACAACCGTTCGACCTTTGACGTCGCTCTTTGCATGTACCACGATCAGGCGCTGATCCCGATTAAAACACTCGATTTTGATCAGGGGGTGAACGTGACTTTAGGCCTGCCAATCGTGCGCACATCGCCCGATCACGGCACCGCTTTTTCGATTGCGGGCAAAGGCTTGGCGAGCGCCGAGGCGATGATCGCCGCGATCCGTATGGCAGGTGAATTAGCCGCGCGGCGGTCTTTGGCATGACCCTCCCCCCCTTGCGCGAAGTCATTGCTCGGCACGGACTTCAGGCCTCAAAAGCGCTCGGCCAAAACTTCCTGCTCGACGAACAATTGCTCGACCGGATCGCCGCCGTACCCGGAAACCTCAAAGGCCAGCAGGTGCTCGAAGTCGGGCCCGGACCCGGCGGGCTGACCCGCGCGCTGCTCCGCGCCGGAGCCAATGTCACCGCAATCGAAATGGACCGCCGCTGCCTCCCCGCGCTCGCCGAATTGAGCGTCGTATTCCCCGGACAACTCAAGGTATTAGAGGGCAATGCTGCCAAATTACCGCACGGAATTGAGGGCTCGTTCCACATCGTTGCCAACCTCCCCTACAACGTCGGCACAGCGCTGTTCGTCGGATGGTTGTCAGCCCCGGAATGGCCGCCACAGTGGACATCTATGACATTGATGTTCCAGCAGGAAGTCGCCAATCGCATCGTCTCTGAAGCGGGGCCATCTGCCTATGGGCGCTTAGCGGTCCTCGCCCAGTGGCGCAGCACGGCAAAGATCGCGATGAAGGTCCACCGCAGCGCCTTCACTCCGCCGCCAAAGGTAATGTCGGCTATTGTCCACGTGGTCCCCAACGCCATGCCAGCAGGCGTGACTCCCCGCATTCTCGAACGCGTAACCGAGGCCGCATTCGGCCAGCGCCGTAAGATGTTACGCCAAAGTTTGAAGGGGTTACCTGGCGCTTTTGATGCTTTAGATAAGCTGGGAATTGACTCCCAACGCCGCGCGGAAACGTTAACCGTGGAAGAATTTGTTGGCGTGGCGCGGGAACTTAGCTGACCCCGGAACCCATCGCCTTCTTCCGCAATCGCCATGTATGGAGCAGCGGCTCGGTATAGCCACTCGGCTGCGTCGTGCCCTTAAACACCAGATCGAGCGCCGCCTGAAACGCCATGCTGGTCCCCCAGTTCCCGGCCATCGGTTCATAGAGCGGATCACCCGCATTCTGCACGTCAACCTTCGCCGCCATCCGCTGAAGCGAATCGAGAACCTGCTCTTTGGTGCAGATGCCGTGGAGCAGCCAGTTGGCCATATGCTGGCTCGAAATTCGCAACGTAGCGCGGTCTTCCATAAGGCCTATATCATTCAAATCAGGCACCTTTGAGCAGCCAACGCCGGCATCGATCCAGCGCACGACATAGCCCAGTAGACCCTGCGCATTGTTGTCCAGCTCCTCGCGAACTTCATCCTCTGAAAAGTTCGTACCGGTTGCCAGTGGCACCGCGAGCAGAGCATCGAGCGGCGGAATTGTCTGCTCTGCTAGCTCCTTCTGCACCGCAAACACGTCAATCGCGTGATAATGCGTGGCGTGAAGTACGGCGGCGGTGGGTGATGGAACCCAGGCGGTGTTGGCACCCGAAAGCGGATGAACGGTCTTTTCAGCCATCATTGCCGCCATGCGATCAGGCGCTGCCCACATGCCCTTGCCGATCTGCGCGCGCCCCGAAAGACCGTGCTTCAAACCAATGGCAACATTGCGTTTTTCATAGGCGGCGATCCAGCCAGACGCCTTCATCGCGCCTTTGCGGATCATCGGCCCGGCGCGCATTGAGGTGTGCATTTCGTCACCCGTGCGGTCAAGGAACCCAGTGTTGATGAAAATAATCCGGTCTTTCACCGCATGAATGCAAGCCGCGAGATTGGCGGAAGTCCGCCGTTCTTCGTCCATCACGCCAACCTTCACCGTGTGGCGAGGCAGGCCGAGCAGGTCTTCCACCGCATCGAACAGATCATTGGTAAAAGCGCATTCTTCCGGCCCGTGCATCTTGGGTTTGACGATGTAGATGCTACCGGTTTTGGAATTGCGATATTTACCCAGCCCGGCAACATCGATAGCGCCGATCGCGCTGGTGATCACCGCGTCCATTATTCCTTCAGGCACCTCGCTGCCATCGGGCAAGCGGACCGCCGGGTTGGTCATGAGATGGCCGACATTGCGGACGAACATCAGGCTTCGGCCCGGCAGGTTGAACTTTCCGCCCGAAGCTGAGGTCCACTCGCGATCCGGCGCGAGCGTGCGGGTCGTTGTTTTCCCGGCCTTTTCAAACGTATCCGCCAGATCACCTCTGATCACACCTAGCCAGTTACTGTAAGCGGCCAGCTTGTCCTCGGCATCAACAGCGGCAATCGAATCTTCAAGATCAACAATCGTCGTCAGCGCCGCTTCCATGATGACATCGGCAATACCGAGCGGATCAGTGCGGCCAACCGGATGGTCGCGGTCAATCACCACCTCGATATGCAGGCCATTGTTCATAAACAGAAAGCCGCCATCGCGCGTGGCGAAACTATGCGGGCAATCGCCACCGGCGAGCGCCAGTTCCCAGCCGGGGATCGCCTCATCCAGGAATGCGCGAACCCGCGCCACCACCGCAGCGCCTCGCGCGGCGTCATATCCACCGGGCTGTGCTGGCGCCGCATCGAGCGCATCGGTGCCGTAGAACGCGTCATACAGGCTGCCCCATCGCGCATTTGCGGCATTGAGCAGGAAACGCGCGTTGAGCACTGGCACCACCAGTTGCGGCCCGGCCATCGTCGCGATTTCAGCGTCAACGTTCTGCGTTCCGATGGTGAAATCAGCTGGTTCTTCAACCAGGTAACCGATACTGCGCAGGAACGCCTGATATTCAGCCTGATCGAGCGGTTTGCCACCGCGATCCATGTGCCAGACATCAATCTGTGCTTGCAAAGTCTCACGCTTTTCCAGCAGCGCCCGATTGCGCGGGGCGAAATCGGCGAGCAGCGCGGCAAAACCGGCCCAGAATGCGCCCGCATCCTTGCCCTGCGGCGCGAGCACCTCGGCCTCGACAAAAGCGGCTAGCGCTGCGTCAACTTGCAAGCCTGCGCGGTCGGTCATCTGGTCTTCGCTGGTCATTATGCCTCACAATTTATCAGAGCGGCCTCGCAGGTGAAGGGCGCAATTCGGGGGGTACCGGGTGGGAAAGACGTCGCGCCTATGGCTGATCGGCCGAGAGATTACAACGCAGGATTGGGGGGTTGGAGCATGGCTGGCTTGCGGCTAGACATGGTTGCCAATGAAACAACTCAGCCCCCTTGAAACCGCGATGATTGATGGCATCGATCAATCCGCAATGCTGGCGCAGGTTGAACAGTGGTGCGCGATCAACACCGGCACTGGGAACTTGGCGGGATTGGCGCAGCAGGCTGCGCTTTTGGCCGATACTTTTGCGCAATTGCCCGGCGAAGTAAGCCTTATCGATGCTCCGCATGTTGTAGCGATGGGCGCGGACGGCTTGGAAAAGACAATCGAGAATGGCCGCCATCTGGTGTTGAGGGTCCGTCCCGAAGCCGCGCGACGTGTGCTGCTTACCGGGCATATGGACACCGTATTCCCCGCCAGCGATCGCTTCCAAAGCCTGACCTGGCTTGACGATCAAACGCTGAATGGGCCCGGCACCGCAGATATGAAGGGTGGAATTGCGGTGATTTTGGCCGCGCTACAGGCCTTTGAGACGTCACCCGGTGCCGCGCAACTTGGCTATGATGTCCTGATCAATTCGGACGAGGAAACCGGCAGTCTGTCTTCAGCTCCCCTGATTGCAGATCTTGCTGGAGGAAAATACGCCGCGTTAACTTACGAACCTTCAGCCTTGCCCGATGGCACGCTGGCGGGAGCGCGCGGGGGAAGCGGGAACTTTGCCATTCTCATTCGCGGGCAGTCGGCACACGCCGGGCGCAATCCGCAAGATGGCCGCAACGCGATTGTTGCGGCGGCAGCGCTGGTGCTCGGGCTGAAGGCGCTTGAATGCGCGGGATTGGCGATCAATCCGGCCAAGATCGACGGTGGTAGTGCGAACAATGTCGTGCCGGATATGGCCGTGGTGCGCTTCAATATTCGCCCCGCTACGTTGCATTTGGCCGAGCAATTCATCACAGATTTGCACCGCTTACTTCCCCAACTGCAAGCCGAACACGGTGTGCATTTCAAAGTTCAGGGCGGCCTTTCGCGCCCGCCCAAGCCACTCGACCCGCCGGCGGAACGGCTATTCAAACTGGTCAAAGATTGCGGCGAAACTCTCGGCCAACCTATCCGCTGGCAGCATTCAGGCGGAGTCTGCGATGGCAACAATATCGCCGCCTGCGGGGTGCCGGTGATTGATACTATGGGCGTGCGCGGCGGGGCAATCCATTCGCCTGACGAATTCCTCATCGTCGCCTCGCTGGCAGAGCGCGCTGCACTTTCCGCACTCGTGCTCCACCGCCTTGCCGAAGGAGCCTTGGCATGACCCACCGCATCCGTGCCGCCAATGCGGGCGACCTTCAGCACCTGTATGAGATGGCCAAACGTACCGGCGGCGGCTTCACCAATTTGCCGCCCGATCGCAAGGCTTTGAGCGTCAAACTTGAACGCTCCGCCGCCGCTTTCGCCCGCGAAGGCGACAGCATCGGCGATGACCTTTACGTTTTCGTGCTCGAAAACACCGCCACCGGCGAGGTGCGTGGCACCTGCCAGATATTCTCTTCGGTAGGGCAAAAATGGCCGTTTTATTCGTACCGGATTGGCGCGCTCACTCAGCACAGCGCCGAGCTTGACCGCACATTTCGCGCAGACATACTCAATCTATCAACCGATCTTGAGGGTGCAACCGAGGTGGGCGGGCTGTTCCTCCACCCGGGCGAACGCGCAGGCGGGC
>JAYVNC010000108.1:0-1850 GCA_043758655.1 Novosphingobium sp. | reverse complement strand
CACTCAACAGCAGCAAGTTTTCCATGAAAGCACCTCCTGCCACCTTGAATCAGCTCCGCTAACTCCGCGCAAGATATTTAATGGGTCCTGACCCTAGTTTCCCGGCACCCGTTTTACATCACCAAACCAGCGCCCTAGCGCGACCAGAAATGCCACATCTTCCGCCGCGCCGCCCAATTCGATTGAGGATTTGAACACGTCGTTCGGGCGATGATAATCGGTATCGAAAAAGCGCTCCATCCGCGCCAGATCGCCATAGGCACTGGTGACCATTACCGCGGGCACATCATGCCGCATCAGCTCCCAGCCGTCCTGCCGTTTGACATAGGCGTTGGCGGCAAGGCTATCGATGATCTTGCGCTTTTCCGCCCCGGCAACCAGCGCGATCTGGGCGTCGAGCTTGGTCATCCCCTTGCCCACCACTGCCAGCGGTGTTCCGGCAGGTGCGATGGCGATCGAATCGATATTGAACGCGGCAACAATCTTTTTGAGCGGGATTGGCGGATTTTCGGCGAAAGCCTGCGCGCCGAGCAGCCCGAGTTCCTCACCCGTGGTCGCCATGAAATAGATGTCACGATCGGGCTGGCCGCCGCGTGACAGCCGCCGGGCAACTTCGGTCAGCGCGGCAAGCCCGCTGGCATTATCAATTGCGCCGTTGCAAATCAGGTGCTCGGCCGGCGGCACCGCGCATTGGCCGAAATGGTCCCAATGCGCGAGGAACAGCACCGCCCCGGCTTCGGGGCGCTTGCCATCAAGCTTGCCGATAAGATTATGCGTGTGCACCGTGGTTTCGCGCGTGGTCGCCTCAAGCGTCGCCATCAGATCGAGCGCATGCGGGACAAAGCCCGGCGTCTTGGCCTCGGCTTCGAGCGCGGCGAGCCCTTGCGCACTGTCACTGAGCAGTGCGGAAAAGCTGTTTGCGGTGATGAACCCTTCAAGATCGCCGCCGATAGCCTCGCTCGCCAAGGCATAGCCCGAACGTTTGCGGCGCGATGAAACTTCGGCAATCGTCCGCTCACCATCGAGCACGGTAAGCACCGCGCCCGCGCCCGCCTTGATCAGCGCGTTCTGGCGCGATCCATCATCGCCGGACCCTGAAAGCAGCACCGCAACCCGCCCGGCAAGTTCATTGCGGTTGAGCATAACCTGCCCGTTGCCGACGAACACCAGCGGGGCATTCTCCACCAGGCTGCGTTTGCCTGAGGTGAGAATCAGTACGTCACTAGCAGGCACCAACACCCGCTTGCCTCGGCGCAGGAACACCGCATTGCTGGCGGCGGGCTCACGAGCGACGAAGGTTACTGGCGCAAACCATTCGTGGCCTGCATCGTTGGTCCCTGAAACGAGCCCGATGTCAAACCATTGTCTGGCGAGGTAGCGCAGCGTCTTGGCTTCGCCCTGAGTGCCGGGCTCCCGCCCACCGTAATCATCGCTGGCGAGCACCGAAATATGCGCGGCGAGCGCATTTTCGAGCGCTTTATCGCGCTTTGCTGCCTCAGCGGCACCGGAGCATGCTGACAAAGCTAGGCCCACCAGCAAAGCAGCGAGCATGCGCAATCGCTTCATCGTGTGTGTGGGTCGGTTCATCGTAAGCGTAACTAGAGACGCCGCGCGGCCACACGGCAAGCCCTGTGCGCAATAAATCCCTTGTGTTGCAACCGGGTTACTGTCTGTGGTTTTGCTGCCTCATCCGCAAGTGTTTATTCTCTGGTGGATCATGCGATAAATCTACGCCACCTTTTACCTCTCCCGCGGGGCCTGTTGCGCAATCCATTTTTCGTCAGATTTTGGGCGTGAGTGTTCGGTTTTCGGGACTTTTGGGGTCTGTTTTGGGCGAAGGTGGTTTCCAC
>JAYVNC010000107.1:0-17600 GCA_043758655.1 Novosphingobium sp. | reverse complement strand
CTGGCTGATTCGTGTTCAAATGCCGATAGATAGAAGTGCACCAAGGACACCGGCATTTTGCTTGAACGCGGCCCTGATCAGATTTCCCAGACCGAATGGCAGGAAGATTTTCTTGTCACTGCGAACGTGCCCATGCCCGCTTTTCGCGCGCTAACATGGCGCAGGCCAAGCCGCTGGGGCCGCCTTGCAGACATTGAATGGATGCCTGATCTTTCCCAATCTGTGGGCAGCTTTGTCTGGTTCCGCGGCGCGGCGACACTGCTGGCGCTTACTCTGTTTGCTTTGGCATTTTGGCCGCGTTTAGATTGGTCTCCCGTTGGGAAGGCGAACGGAGCGGTGGTGTCGAGGCTTTCGCCGAATGATACTGGAACGGCCAACCAGCCAATTGTAGCTAAGCCCCGCCTTGCTTCGCCTGCGGCTGAACCTGAGCCGTTGCGCCTGCGTGGGCGCGCGGGCGATAGCCTGTATAGCGCGGCGAGCGCTGCCGGAGCGCCCGGCGCGATCATCCAAGGTTATCTGGGTATTTTGGCTCGCCAACTCGGTACTGAATTTGATTTGCAGCCAGACGACATTTTCGATCTGGTCATCGCGCGGCGGCGCACCCCGCAAGGCGACATCCAGCTTGGCGATTTGCTTTATGCCGGGCTGGAGCGCGCAGGCAGCAAGCGGGCCGGAATGCTGCGGTGGGGAACCGAGGGAGCCTTTCTTGAGGGAAGCTCGCAAGAGCGGCTCGCAGGTGGGGGGCCTTCAAATGGTTTCTCCCGGCCAATTGGCGGTGCGATCACGTCGGGCTTCGGCCTGCGCATTCATCCCCTCCTCGGCATGGTCCGAATGCATTCAGGGATCGATTACGCGGCTGCTTGGGGCACTCCTGTGCATGCTGCAGGCGCAGGGACCGTGAGCTTTGCCGCTCCGCGTGGCGGATATGGCAACTATGTGCGGATCGATCATGGCGGCGGGATTGATTCAGCTTATGGCCACCTGAGCTTTATCTCGGTTGCTGCCGGGGCAAGAGTGCAGGCTGGGCAATTGATCGGTCTGGTCGGGTCTACCGGGCTCTCAACCGGGCCGCATCTGCATTATGAAATGTTACGCGACGGGGTGGCGGTCAATCCCAAAGATTTGCCGCTTCCCGGCGGCAAAGCGGAACACGCTCTGGATGGGTCACAACAGGCGGCTTTCGGAGCGCGGCTGGCGGCTCTGATGGCGCTGAACCCTGCGGTTACGACGCCGGTGCAGTAATCTGGCAAAAGTCAAAGCCGATGGCCGCAATGGCGAGGTAGCTACCGAAGGGAAGCTGAACGTTGCGAATTATGCCGGATCGGAAATAGCGGATTGCCGCGTCGGTTAAGCCGATTGCGCAGGCCGCAAGCATCACGAGCGGTAAATCGTGCCATCCCAATAATAGGCCAATTGCGCCGAACAGCTTTGGATCGCCGCCGCCCATGCCCTCGCGCCCAGTTGCCCGGTGGAACAATCGGGCGACTATCCAAAGCACCGCGAATCCAACGCCCCCGCCGATGATCTGGTCCGATAGGCCGAGACCGATGGTCCTGTCTGGCACTATCAATGCTGCGATGGCGAGCAATGCGATCAGGCGATCGGGTAGCCAGAGATAAAGAGCATCGAAAAACGCAAGTAGGATCAGTAGCCACACCGCGAGCACCGCAGCAGGGTATCCGGCGGCAAAACAGATCGCCCCCGCTGCGCCAAATGCTGCCTCGACCATGAGATGCCGCCGGGCAATCAGGCTATTGCAGCTGCGGCATTTCCCGCTTGCCGCAACGAAGCTCACCACGGGGATGAGTTCGTACCAGCGGAGCTGACGTTCACAGCCATCGCAGCGCGAGCGCCCGATGTTAGCACTGGTTCCGCGCGGCCAGCGGATCAGGATGGTCGCAGCATAGCTGCCTATAGCCAGCCCCAAAATGCAGCCCAGCGCGCCCAGCAAAGGGCGCGGGATTATGGATAGCTGCGCGGCGAGGAAAAGCATCGTCATGGCCCCGATCCTAACCTGAATAGCCGCTGACATCCATGGCGAGGAGCATGCAAAAATTATTTTGCGCCCGGTGAAGCCAATCGGATTGGCCAACGTACCTGCTTGTGAAGCGAAAAGAATTTCAACTTTGCTGGGGATTCTATGGACCTTAACGGCTCAAAACGGCGGTTTCGAAGGAAATTGAGTACTTTCAATATTTTACTTTGAAAAATCTTTTTCTGTGAAGGAACCAAAGAATTTCGCAAGCGTTTGAACAATAACAGGAAATTCCAAGAAACTTATAACTGTGCGCCCGCCTGTAATCAGGGTTTGCCAGTTAACTAGGGGTATCGAGATTGCGCGTTCGTCGTCTGCCATTTTTGCTAGACAGCATGGCTAACGGCTCCGCTTTGTCCGTTTCAAACGCTTTAGCTTATGAGAAGGCTGACCGTTACAAAGCACAGCAAAATAAACGTGTCACCGCAGCCCTCAGCGTGGGCGTTCACGTTGCAGTGATCGCGCTGGTGCTTCTGTTTTCCGGTGCTTCGGACAAGCAGACTTTTCGTCCGTCAATTGCCACGTTCGATGTTAACGTGCCGGGTCCGTCAGCGCCGAAGACCCCCAAGGCACCGCAGCCGAAGCCCGTTCCACCTCAGCCACCGCTGCCCTTGGTCATTCCGCCTCCTGCGCTACTCGTACCGCATAAAACCGACATCGTAGCATCGCTACTGGAACAGGCTGATGTGCAGTCTGCGGTGGGAGGTTGCGATTTGACCGCGCCGATTCAGGCCGCGCTGCAAATCAGCCCTGAGGTTCAGCAACAATTGCCGACGATTCCTGTTGAGCACCGTTCGGTCGCCAACGCCATTGCGGTTTGGAACCAGAACTGGATCGAACCCGACACGGCAATCGACAAAAATGTCTATGAAACGATCAGGTTGACGATCGCCAACACTATAATTCGCGCGTCTGAATCCTGCCGGTTGCAGCCGCAGGGCGGACCACGGCTGATGTACTTGCCGGTAAACGGCACCACCACCGTGATCGCGCTCGGTTCGGGCGAGTGGACCTGGCAGCAACTGGCTGACAGTGCGCAGCCTCAGATAATCAATCAAGCCGATCAGCCGCTTCTGGCCCAGCGCGCCAGCCTGCAACTGACCGATATGATCGCGACAATGTTCGCGTCCCTGAAACTGAGACGACCAATTCAATAACCGCGAAGCATACTCAGATGCGACCCGGAATCTAACGAAGGAGTGAGTGCGATGTCTGTTACGAGAAAAGCAATCTTACGTTCCGCAGCAATGGCGCTGTGTATGCTGCCAGTCGCCCCAGCCGTGGCATCGAGCCATCGCGAGGCACCTTACATTACGCGGGCCCCCAAGGTCGATAACACCGACTTCTATATGTTCCGCAGCTATGAGCCGGGCAAAGAAGCTACCACCACCCTGATCGCAAATTACTACCCAGATCAAAGCCCAGGCTCTGGCCCCAATTACTTCACCATGGATCCAACCGCGCTCTATGAAATTCATGTCGATAACAACGGTGATGCGAAGGAAGATCTGACCTATTCGTTCAAGTTCACCAATGCACTCGCTGGTGGAACGGGTATCGCGCTTACCGTTGGAACAAAAACCAACACCATTCCGCTGCGTCAGGCCGGCGCGATTACAGCGGGCGATACTTCGAAGCTCAATGAGAGTGAAAGCTACACAATCACACAAATTAGCGGCAATCGCCGCAGCGGTACGCGGGCCAGTATAACCAACAGTGCAGGCGGCAGCGCAACGTTTACCAAGCCGATTGATAATATCGGTAACAAGACGCTGCCGCAGTATGCTGCCTATGCCAATAGCTATATCTACGGTGTCACAATTCCGGGTTGTTCAGGTACAGGCCGCGCGTTTGTTGGGCAGCGGGCCGAAGCTTTTGCTGTCAATCTCGGACCCGTGTTCGATTTGGTGAACTTTGTACCAATTGAAGGCGATAGCGCAGCCTTTGCTGGCGACGGCAGAGGTTTCCCCGGCGGCATTACCCAAAGCAGGAACAATGATGATCTTGTAGGGAAGCGCAACGTAACAACCATCGCTCTGGAAGTGCCCACCGCGTGTTTGGTTGGTACTGGTGGCGGGATCATCGGTGGCTGGGCATCTGCCAGCCTGCCGCAGGCGCGTGTTCTCGATCCGACACCGACCTATGATAAGCCCACCGTCCAAGGTGGATCTTATGTGCAGATTTCCAGGTTGGGAATGCCTCTGGTCAACGAACTGGTGATCGGATTGAACAAGAAGGACGCGTTTAACGCTTCCAGTCCTTCAGGTGACGGTCAGTTTGCCGATTTTGTTACCAACCCCACTTTCCCGGCGCTGCTGGACAGTCTGTTCCGTGCTCCGGTTAATGCGACGTTGGGCACCAGCTTTACCAACATAGCGCCGAGCAATCTGCCGCGTAATGATCTCGTCGCAACTTTCTTGACCGGGATCAAAACGCTTAACCAGCCAGCTACGGTTACAGCTTCGGAAATGCTACGCCTGAACACGGCCGTGAGTGTTACCCCGCGTGCGACCCAAAAGAGCCTTGGCGTAGCAGCTGACGATCTCGCCGGTTTCCCGAACGGTCGGCGTCCCGGCGATGACGTTGTCGATGTTGTCCTGCGCGTGGCGATGGGACGTTTGTGTTACCCGGTTCCGATCAATGGTGTGCAAACCGATCTTGGTCTTTGCAAGCCAGCAGATGCGCCGGTTGGTAATGCTCCCTTTACCGATGGCGCCCCCATTTCGGCGCGCGATCTTCAGGGCACATTCCCCTATCTGAATACGCCGATCCCCGGATCGCCGCGCTCAGTACGTGACTCCGCCGCTACTGTTCCAGCTCAGCCATAAGGGGGTAGCATATCATGCAAACCAAAACATTGTTGAAGCTGGGTACGAGCGCCCTGATGAGTTCCGCGCTCGTAGCCTGCAGCAGTTCGCCATCGTCACCGACGCCGACATCATCGACACCGACACCTACTCCAACAACGGCATCTTTCCAGAGTATGTTCGGAACGGCTTTTGCGGCGATCTTCGATGCGTCGGCGTTTAGCGAGACTCCGGCTGACCCAACCGACTCGAGCGTTCCGCCCTTAGCTCCGGCGGCCGACCCGATCGATAACTAGCAGCGATTAGCGAGTGAGGGCGGGCGCCTCCAAAGGTGCCCGCCCTCGCCAGCGTCTGATGGCTTCGACCTGCGGGCGGCCATCGACCATGCGGCGATGAAGCAGGCTGGTCAACGATTGGGCCGTCCCGCCGATGGTCACCCGCGCGCGGGACCAGAAATAATCTGAGGTTATCCCCGAACCTGTGGGCGGGAGAACATTGGCGGCGGAAAGCGCCGCCGGGGTGAGCCCGCCGTTTCGTCCGCGCAGCGCGACAATCGTTCGCGCCGTATCCGCATTGTTGGCCAGCGCGGCGATCAGCGCTTCTGGCGCGGAGTTGAGGTTGACCGTAGTCGCCTCGGGCAGCGCGGTGCAAAACTGCGCTAGCTTGCCGAGCTGTTCATCATTCAAACCGGTCGCCTGCAAAGCTGACAGATCGTCCACCGGCCCAGTCAGCGCGATTAACCCGGCAATCCGGTCAGCAGTCCCCGGCGCGAGTCCGGCAGCGGTAGCGATATCTGTCAATGATCCCCGCGATGTCACGCCGCCCCGCACCAGCGAATTGACATTAAACCGGGCCTGCCCATCGCTTACCGAGATGCTGAATTTGCCGCCTTCAATTGCCCGGTTGTTCTCGTTGATATTGGCCCAAGGCTCGGTCAGGTTATCGCTGCTGATGCCTGATGCAAGATCGCGGCGCAGTGCCACCACGGCAGAAAGCTCGCCGCCGCGCGCGATTGCCATGGCCTGTGTGGCTTCGCGGGTACTTAGGCTGTGCTCAACGATGCTGTCTTGGCCCGCGAGCATGATCGCGAGAACCGATGTCGCGAGCAAAACGATCACCAACACGTTGATGAGGATCATCCCGCGTTCTTCGGGGTTGGCCGGAATCGCGGTGGGGTTGCTCATTCGGTGGCCGGTAGGGCAATAACCCGGCGGAGCGATCCGCTCACCGCGTTAGGCTGGAGCGCGAGGGTGGCGGTGAGCTCGACCGCGCGTGGACGCGATGTGTCTTCTTTGGAGGTAGGTAATTCGATCCACCCCTTGCCCGATTTGAAAAAACGCCAGTTTAGTGTTTTTAGTCCGATAAGAATGTCACGGTCTGTGCCGTCAACTGATCGGTGCAGGCTGCCGCCCACCAGCTGGTAAGAGATTTGGTGGTCGCGGTCGGCTCCGGCGCGGGTCAGCGATATTGTCTCGCCATCGCGCAGTGGGCCATTGGTAAGCTGTTCAAAATCAGAGGTGACCAGCAACAGCGCCCGGTCGATCTCGGTAACCCGTTCGGCACGGCCTTCGGTGTGGCGCTGCACGCCCAAAACCGTTTCGATGAGGTTGATTCCAGCAAGCGAAATAAGCGAAAACAGCAGGAGCGAGACCATCACCTCGATGAGAGTGAAGCCCGCGCTGGAACGGGCCCGCTTCGGGGCGGCCCGAATCACGAAACGCTGCTGGCGGCAACTTTCCGCAACTGGCCTCCGACCACCGCTAGTACCGCCAGACCGCGCGCGACGCTGCCGTCTTCGCGGAAGCGGACCTCTCCGCAAACGCCCTTGAAACCGCTTGGCGAAAGTAATGCTGAACGATCAGTGCCGCCGCCCGCGCGTATCTGGCGAACGATGTTGAGCGCATCATAGGCAAGGCCAGTGATGGTGCCGGGACGCGAACCATTGCGCTCTTCAAAGGAGTGAGCGAACCCGGCAAAACCGCCGGGATCGGGCGCGGCAAACCATGCACCTTCAAACACACGCAAAGCCTCTGGTGAAAGATCGAGTGACGGCATCGCCGCCAGCAGCTGCACGCCTTGCGCCGCTGCTGCCGGTGCTATCTCAGCCAATTGTGCGGCATTGGTGATTAACACGGCGTCAGGCAAAGCATCTGCGCCTACCGCCAGCAATTGCGGCGATAGCGGCCATGTCTCAATCCCTAGCTGCTTTCCCACTTGCGTCCCAGAGAGAAGCGCCTGCCGCCCCCAATCGCCGGTGCCGCTGCCTATCGCCACGCGCTTTACACCGCGTCCGGCGGCATAGCGCAGGATGGCCGACACCGTCTGTCGCGGGGTAATCCCGAAAACGAAAGCGCCGCTATCGAGCAATGCGGCATCGTTGCTGAATGTAATCACCGGCAGCGTGCTGCGGGTTACCTCGAGGACCGCTGGCACTTCGATGGACAGTAAAGGCCCGATCACGATTCCCGCGTGCGCACGCATGGCCTGTTTGGCTGCCGCTGCTGCACCTGCGGCAGTCCCGCCGCTATCGAACACCAGCATGGTCGATTTTTCGTTTGCCGCTTGCGTCATTGCCGCCGCGCGTTCCATGCTGCGGCCTAGCGCTGCATGCGGCCCGCTTTTGGGGATCAGCAGCGCGGTGGGTGCGGCCGCCCGCGCAGCAAATGCAGGAGAGCTAAGTGATGGAGCAAGCGATGCAATCAGGAATGACGGCGCAGATTGCAGCAGCAGACGTCGATCCAATGGCACTTCAGGAACCTCCGGTCGTCAGGCGCCGCCTGCGGCGTCCGACGGTGCTGTTTATTACTCTCGGATTGATAGCCTATTGCCTCGCGCTTGTCGCTCAAATTCCGGCCCGCAGCGTGGTTCATGAGAATGACCGGCTGCGCGTTGGTGGGACGATCTGGCATGGCGAAGCGGTGCTGGCCTCGGCCTTGCGGATTGAATGGCACTGGTCCCCGTTGGCGACGCTGACCAACCTGCGTTTCTCTGCCGATTGGCGCATGACCGGCGGAGGGACTGATTTGATCGGCAGCGCAGCGCTCGCCAGCAAGGGATTTGCGCTGTCAAATATTTCAGGGCAAGCCGACGAACTGACGCTCGATACTTTGGCTCCGAACCTGCCGCTGTCCTGCCGCTTTGTTGCCGCAGTTGCCATCAAGTACTTGGTAGTTGGCGGCAGCGACCAGATGGCGGACGGAACGCTGCGTACTTCGAACGCAAATTGCAGCGCGCGCGGGATCGCATCACCGCCGCTCGAACTTCCCGCGATGTCCGGCGCGATTACTGCCGGGCCGGGTTTCAGCTCTGGAACATTGGCGACTGCCGTTACCCATCAACCGATGTTTGAAATGCGCCTGACCCGCGCGGGTAGCCTCAACTTTTGGCCCAGCGCCAATGCAGTGCGTACGATGCCGCCGCTTGCCGGATGGCGCTATGACACGATAATACCCTAGGTTATCAGGAAATCGCGAGATCGTTGAGCGCGATGATCGGCATCAGGATTGCCATGACCATCAGCAGTACCAATCCACCCATGGCGAGCAGCACCGCCGGTTCGACCAGTGATACGATAATCGCCACAAGCCCTTCGGCCTCACGGTCAAGTTCGCCCGCTGCACGGCCAAGCGCCGGGCCAAGCTTGCCGCCGGTTTCTCCGCTGGCAACAATCGCGACCAGCATCTGTGGAAAAGCCCCAGTCTCGGCCATCGCCCGGTGCATCGGTTCCCCTTCGCGGACCCGCGCTGCAACCATTTCGGCCTGCCTGCGGATATAGCGATTGGGAATAACCGCCGCTGCCGCCGTCAGGGCATCGAGCAGCGGAACCGCGCTCTGGACCAATGTGGCGAGCGTTGCAGCGAAGCGCGCGGCGTTGGTTTGCCGCGAAAAGCGCGCGAAGGGCCGCCGCGTAGCGAGCATCCGGTCAAACGCTAGCCTCCGTTCAGGCCGTCCCAGTTCGCGGCGAATAAAAAAACCAGCGATCAATAGCGCCAGCAGCATGATCAAGCCGTAATTGGTCAACAGATTGCTGATCGCGATCAGCGCACGGGTGAGAAACGGCAGATCGGCACCGTGCGAGACGAAAACCTTGATGATGTCGGGGACGACATAGATCATCATCGCGCTCATCATCAGGATCGAAACCACCGCCAGCAGCGCCGGATAGAGCAGCGCGAGGACTAATTTTTGGCTCGCGCGCTGGCGCGATTCGACAAAGTCGGCGAGGTAGACGAGCACTTCGGGCAGACGCCCGGATTGCTCACCCGCCTGAATTGAAGCGCGATAATAGGTCGGGATCGCGCGCGGATGCTCGGCCAGAGCGCGGGCAAATCCGGCCCCTTCGAGCACCCTGCCGCGAACATCGAGCAGTAGCGGGGTCATCCGCGCATCGCCCTGATTAGCAACCAGGCGCAGGGCTTCTTCGATGCGCACGTCGCTGCCGATCAGCGTCGCCAATTGGCGGGTGGCATTGGCAAGGCTGCGGCTGGAAACCTTGCCGCTGCGCAGCCGGTCGCGCAGTGATTCTACCTGGCTCAGAGCAGGAAGGTCGCCCGCCGCCACGCCCGTCCGGTTGCTCAGAACCACCGAAACAGGCAACAAGGCCTGATCGCGTAAGGCACGCCGTGCTCCCGCCGCATTTCCCGCCTCGATCACCCCGCGCCGGCGTTTTCCCGCGCTGTCGACGGCTTGGTAAGAAAATGCCGGCACGTCAGCTTTCTTCGCGCACGACGCGGGCCACTTCGCTGACGCTGGTCAATCCGGTCCGCAACTTGGCAACGCCATCTTCGAGCAGCGATGGGCTGAGCTGCCGGGCTGCGGTAATCAGTGCGGCCTCGGCAGCGCCTTCGTGAATCAGCGCCTCCAAACTGCGGTCAATCGCCACCACTTCATAAATGCCTATGCGCCCGCGATAGCCTTCCTCTTGGCACGCGGAACAACCTGCGGCGTGCCAAATGGTTTCACCCTCTTGCAAAACGCCTTCGAGCATACTGGCATCAGAGGGGGTGGCCTGCGCGGATACCCGGCATTCGGCGCACAACTGGCGCACAAGTCTCTGCGCCACCAGCCCTATTATCATCGGCGCGAGCAGGAACCGCTCAACCCCGATGTCGATCAGCCGGGTGATGCTGCCGATTGCCGAATTGGTGTGCAGTGTTGAGAGCACCAGATGCCCGGTCATGCTCGCCCGGACGGCGGCTTCGGCGGTTTCGCAATCGCGGATTTCGCCGACCATGATAACATCAGGATCCTGCCGCAAAATTGCGCGAAGCCCGCGCGCGAAACTCATTTCTGTGCGCGAATCGACCTGAGTCTGAGCGATCCCTTCGATCTCATATTCGATCGGGTCTTCCACTGTCATGATATTGCGGCGGCGGTCGTTCAGCCGCATCAGCGCGGCATAAAGCGTCGTGGTTTTGCCCGATCCGGTGGGGCCGCTGACCACCAGCATGCCGTTGGGCCGTTCCAGCAGCCGTTCCAGCAGCGCCGCATCGCGCCCGTTCATTCCCAAACTGGCGAGATCGAGCCGCATTGATCCCCGATCAAGCAGCCGCATCACCACCCGTTCACCGTGCTGCGTGGGGATGGTTGAAACGCGCACATCAATTTCGTGGCCGCCGATTCGCAAGGTCACGCGGCCATCTTGCGGTACGCGTTTTTCGGCGATGTCCAGCCGCGCCATAACTTTGATCCGGCTCACCAGCAGCGGTGCCAGCGCACGTTTGGGCTCGATCATTTCGCGCAGCACGCCATCAACGCGGAAGCGGACGACCAAACGCCGCTCCTGCGTTTCGATATGAATGTCCGAAGCGCCTTCCTTGATCGCTTGCAGCAGCAGGGCGTTGATCAGCCGGATGACCGGAGAATCGTCGCGGTTATCGAGCAGATCATCAACCTCGGCGGCGCTGTCAGCGAGCGAGGCGAGATCAACATCGTCGGCCGCAGCGGCATCGGCAGCGACGCTGGCGCTCTGCCGGTAAAGCCGTTGCAAGGTGGCTTCAAAGGTATCGTCATCCGCCGCTTGCCAGCCAATCGCGCCGAACAGCCGCTGCACTTCCATCAGCGCATCAAGGCTCGCGCCATTGCGGTGGATGCACAGCGAAGTTTCGCCGTCATGTTGAACCAGCACGCCGTTTTCTCGGGCGAAGGCATAGGTTAGTTCGCCGGCGGGCCACGGCGCGGTAGGGACCGCTGGCGCAACCGAACTGTTGAGTTCTGCCTCATCCAGCAAAGGCGCGGCATCGTTCATCCTGAGATCACCAGCGAGGTGCTGACTACACCGGGCGCGCCCTTGCGTTCGATTTCCGCATCGATCACGCGCAGCCTGCTGCTTTGCTCGATCTCGGCGATCCATTGCAGCACCTGCTGAAACGGCGCATCGCCCAAGACGACGCGCAGATTGCCGCCTTCTGGCTCGATCCGCTGCACCGTCAGCCGCGCGGCAGACACTGAATCGGTCACAATCGCCGATGACGTGCCACGGCGAAACTTCCCACCTTGGCCCAGCTCAGGGCCGCCAGCGCGAATCCGAGCTTCGAGCAGATCAGCATTGCTGATGTTGGCCAAGGCATCGGCGCGGACTGTGCGCAAAGGCGAAATTATGACAATGAGCAGCAGCGCAATAATCGCGGTTGCCGCCAGCGCACCGAGCAAAATCTGCTCACGCAGCGAACGCTCGGCCCACAATTGGCGCGAGCGCACCCACCAGTTTTCCAGCCGCCCAAGTTGAAGCCGCCCAAGATCAAAGCCCTCAAATTCAAAGCGGGGCGGGGTCATGGCAGCTGCACTGCAAAACTTCCCTTGGCGCGGCCTTGATCGACCGACGCAGCGCCGGGCTGGGCGGTCAATCCGGCGCGGGTGAGGGCTTGGGCAACGGCTTGCAGACTGGCAATATCTTCCGCTTCGACAGCAAGGGTGAGCGTTCCGGCACCGCGATCATAAGCCAGCGAACGCCAACTGACCGGGCGCTGTAACCCCGCAACCGCAGCGCCGCTGCGCGATAGCAGGGCGAGGAACTGGCTCGGTCCCGAAGCGGCTGAATCAGGCGTAAGATCGGCCAGCGTCGCGGACAAATCGTTGCCGATTACCAGCGATGGTTGCGCAGACGCCGCCAGCGCGCGCACCTCGGCATCGCGCTGGGCGGCAATATGGCGGAGCGCCAATGTATCCGCCGCTGCAATTGCCCCATGCGCCAGCGCGCCAGCGGCAGTAATCATCGCTATCCGCCGCCACAGCGGATTAATCCGGCGGCGCGGCAAGGCATAGGGGCCCTGCCGCAGGTCTAACGCGGGGGTGAGCAGGCGCTTGGCTAGCGGCTCAGGCTCAAGTTCTGCCTGGGCTGCATGTAAGGCGGGCGGCAGCGGTTCGCCATAGGCTATGCAAGCGGGCTCGCCCGCCGATCGCCAGGCCGCTTCGAGCATCGCGAGAGGCAGGGCAAAGCCGGTGGCATCGGCAGCGCGAATCATCGCGCGCTCCCCCGCCAGATCGACCGACCAGCTGCCAGCGCCGGGGACCGGTAGCGACAGCGCATCCGGAACCAGCGACGCGCGTTCGAGCCCGGCCTCGTTCAACCGGATCAGCCATTGCCGCATCAGATCATGCCGGACGACACCCGCCAGCCAAGTCTTGTCATCCACTTCGCTGCCCAGCGCGATATGCACCTGATCGAGCGGCTCGGCGATCTGGTCTTCGATGGCAAAGGGTAGCGCCTCACGGCGGCGAACGGCGTTGGCCAGCGGCGGCAACACCGCGGCCAATGTTAAAACGTGTTCGCTTCGCACCAGAACGACCGCCGGTCCTTCGGCGAAGCTTTCAACGCAGACCAACCGGTCGCCGTCGAGCGACCAGATGCCACTAGCCGTTCGCGGCTCGTCCGCAGCATCTGGCGCAATATCCGCTAAAAGGTACGGTGGATTTTCCATTCGGCAGGCTTATATAGGATGCTATGCAGCGAAGTCTAAAGCCAATTTCCGAACCAAGCCGCTCTTTGGGCATCCCGCACCAACAAGCTGGCTTGACCCTGATCGAAATGATCGTCGTTCTGGCAATCATCGCGCTGATTGCCGCGCTGATCGTGCCGAACGTTATCGGCCGCCCGGATCAAGCGCGGGTAACCATCGCCAAAACCGATCTGCACACAATTTCGGCGGCGTTGAAAATGTACCGGCTTGATAACGGCAGCTATCCCACCAGTGAACAGGGGCTTGCCGCGCTCTCGGTCCGGCCAACACTGGCTCCGGTCCCGGCCAACTGGTCACCCAACGGTTACCTTGAACAAGTGCCAGTCGATCCTTGGGCGCGGGCCTATATTTATAAGTCGCCGGGTGCTTCGGGGGGCGGTTTCGATATCGTCTCGCTGGGCAAAGACGGTAAGCCGGGCGGCCAAGGCGTTGAAGAAGATATTAGCACCACAAGCCAATGATTTGGCGGGGCGACATAAAAGCGCCACGGCTGCCTAAATCGGCGCAATCCGGCATGACCTTGATTGAAATGCTGGTGGTTTTGACCATCATCGGGGTCACCGCGACGCTGGCGCTGCTTTCAATTGGAGTAGGAGGCAGCGCTTCAGGCCAGACCGAAGCCAAGCGGCTGGAATCGCGATTGCAGTTGGCGGCCGATCAATCGATGCTGCGCGATGAGGTGATGGCGGTCAATCTCACGCCGCGCAGCTACAGCTTTGTGCAATGGGATGAGGGTGCCCGCAAATGGGTGCCGAGCCCGACTGCCCTGCTCGGTGAAGTTCACGAATTGCCCAGTGGTATGGCTTTGGCCAGCAGTGATGGGCATGCGATTGTCCCGCTAGACCCCAACGCTGCAGCAGCGCCGCTCGAATTCACGCTCGATGCTGGACGAAGCCGCTGGACGATAGGCTTCGACGGCCTTACCGCCAAACTGCGCAATTCGTTGGCGAAAAGGCCTTGATTCGAATGACCAGAGCCAAGTCAGAATCTGGCTTTACCCTGATTGAAGCGATGGTTGCGCTGGTGATTCTCAGCGTCGCCGCCGCCGGAATTATCCGCGCGTCTGAAGCCCATGTTGATACCATCCATGGGCTTGAGAAACGGACCGCCGCACGCTGGGTGGCCGAAAACACCATGGCTGAGGCGGCTTTGGGCATAGCCGGGCCGGGCGAACAGGCGATGTTGAACTGGCGCTGGTCGGCGCGCACAACATTATCGCGCAGTGACGATCCGGATTTGCGCCAGATCGCCGTTCAGGTTCGCGAGGCAGGCTCGGCAAGCCCGATGATTAGCCTGCGCGGTTTTGCGGATGCGGGAACCACCAGCAAATGACCCCCAGACAAGCCCGCATTGGCGTCGATGTCTATACTGGCACGGTGATCGTTTCGGTCGCCGTGGCACTGGCCGGGCTGACCTGGCGGTTGACCGGTGATGCGGGTGACAGCCCGGCTGCAGCACCCGTGGTGGCGCGAAGAGATACCAACGATATTACGCGCCTCATCGCACTCGCGCCCTTCGGCACCGTTATGGCCGAACCAGCGGCGGGCGGCGGCGATGGCGCAATAAAGCTTAAGGCGATTTTCATGTCGGTTCCGGCCGAATCGTCGGTCGTGCTGATCGCAGGCGGCGACGGCAAGGTTGTATCGTACAGTATCGGCGCGGCGGTGGGCGGCGGGGTCATCGAATCGATTCAGGCTGAGCAGATTGTTTTGCGCACCGCTTCTGGTCCAAAAATCGTAGCGCTGTTCCCGCCGGTTGGCTTGGCGGCGGTAGCAACCGGCACCAATACTGTCCCGGTGATTGTCGTACCGGCGCCGACAACGACGATGGTTACAGTCGTCCCCGGTGCCGCCACGCCACCTCCCGCTCCTCAGCCGCCCGTACCCGCCAGCGCACCAGCCACTACGGGTTACCGCGTCGGGCCTTCACTTTCACCGCAATTGCTTTCTACCGGATTGCAAGCGGGTGACCTTATCGAGCGGGTCAATGGCACCCCGGTAAGCAGCAACACTAACGAACGCGAAATTTTCGCCCGCGCCAAGGCAGCGGGGGTTGCCGAGATCGTCTTGATGCGAGGTGGGCGACAAGTAACTCTTTCCGTGCCAATACCTTGATCGTGATTCGGATTTCTATGTTTACTCGCTGGTCGTTGACCCTTGCGTTGTCGGCGATGCTGTCGTTTCCGCTGGTCGCGCAGACAATTCCGGTTGCAGCACCGCCGCCGCCCGCTGACGTCGTGGTCAATATGCGTGATGTCGATATTGCTGATGTTGCGCAGCAAATTTCGCGGATAACCGGGCGCACGATCATTCTCGATCCCGCCGTCAAAGGCACCGTTAACGTAGCCTCCGCCACCCCGCTAAGCCCGGCAGGCGTGTGGGAACTGTTCGTTTCGGTCCTGCGCGGTCAGGGATTTGCGGTTACGCGTAATGGCCGCGCCTGGCGCGTCTTGCCGCAAGCAACTGCCGTGCGCGAACCCGCCAATGGCGCGGCAACCGGGCGTGTCATCACCCGCATGGTGCGGCTGCGTAATGTCTCCCCCGAAGCCGCCGCGCGGATATTCCGGCCGCTGGTTGCCGCCTTTGGCAGCATTGAATCGGTGACCAATCCCAACGCCATCATCGTTACCGACTATGCTGACAATGTCGCGCGGGTTGAAGGGCTGGCGCGTTCGCTTGATGGCGGCGGGTCTGGCAAAGGCTTCGATACCATCACGCTGCGCTATGCCTCGGCGAAAGATGTCGCCGCTGCGATTCAAGGGATCATGGGCGAGGATAAGGCAGACAGCGGCGGGCCAAAGGCAATTGCTGATGAACGCAGCAACATCGTCCTCGTGCGCGGCGATGTGCGGGCCTTGGCCGAGGCTCGGCGAGTCGCCAGATTGCTTGACCGGCCCAGCGGCACAGCGCCGGTAACGCGGGTATTTCGCCTGCGCTTCAATGACGCCGAAGCGGTGACCAAGATCCTGCGCGGGCTGATGGGCGGGCAAAGTCAGGCGAACAATCCCATCGCCAGCACGCTTTCCCCCTCAACGCGCAAAGGCACGGGCTCTGGCTCGACGAGCGGCCGCAGCGCCACGACTTCCAACGGCGGCGGTACACTTTCTGTTCCGCCCGGCGGCATTTCGGCTGACAGCTTGGCGGGCAAGGTGATCAGCGCAGCCAGCGGCGGCAGCGACAGCGGCTTTGCCACCGATGATCTTGCGGTTGAGCCTGCGCCTGAGCTCAACGCCATCGTCGTGCGTGGCTCACCGGCAGCAATAGCCGCGCTTGAACCGCTGATCTCGCAGCTCGATGTCCGCCGCCCGCAGGTGATGATCGAGGCGGCTATTGTCGAGATTACCGGTGATCGTTCGGAACAGTTTGGCATTCAATTGGGCCTCGGCGCAGCGGCAGATGGCGTAACCAACAGCGCCGGAACCTCGTTCTCCAACCTCGGCCTGTCATTGCGGCAAGTGCTGGCATTCATTGGCGCTCCCGCGGCAGCAGGCCTCGCCAATGATGGTTTCACCGGCAATTTTGGCAGCAAGGGTGATTTTTCGGTGCTGATTCAGGCGCTCGGACAATCCACCCGTGCCAATCTGCTTTCTACCCCGAGCGTCACCACGCTCGATAATGAAATGGCGGAAATTGTCGTCGGGCAAAACGTACCGTTCCGCACAGGCTCTTATGCCACCGATGGCAATACGACCACGCCGTTTACGACGATCGAGCGTAGCGATGTTGGTATCACCTTGCGCGTGGTGCCGCGGGTGCATGATGGCGATACGGTGCGGCTCGAAGTCAGTCAGGAAGTTTCATCGCTGATCGGCAGTGTCGCAGGTGCAGCAGACCTTATCACTAACCGCCGGTCTATTCAGACCACAGTGCTTGCCGATGACGGTCAGACCATCGTGCTTGGCGGTTTAATCAGCGACGACCAGATCCGCACCAAAAGTCAGGTGCCTATTCTCGGCAGCATCCCGATCATCGGTGAGGCGTTCAAGAGCCACCGCGATTCCAAAACCCGGCGCACATTGTTTGTCTTCCTCAAGCCGACGATCCTGCGTGACAGCAAATCAGTCGCCGCCGTGGCAGCCAGCAAGTATGACCGCGTTCGCGATGCTGAGAAAAAGTTGCAGGACGAACCCAGCCTGCTCCTCGAACCCCCGCAGCCGCGCCTGCCGGTGGAGATCGACGGGATTTACTAGGGTTATCCTTTAATTCGTCGCCACGGCCAGACTTGAAAAAGTCGTGGCAAAATCGGCCTGCGGGTTGCCATTGAGGGCAACCGCCCAAACGACGTTAAACTGCCATTTGCCGGGATGCGGCATGGTGAAAACCGCCCGGCCATCGGCTCCGGTGCGAATTTTTGCCACTGGCTCAGCATCGGCGTCAAGATCGGTCAGCTTGACGGTTGCTCCTGCTAAGGGACGTCCATTGAACAGCACACGAACCGGAAGGTGTTTTGTGCTGTCCAGTGCTTGCGGATGGCGTTCTGGGACAATCTCGAGCGCCAGATTAACCGGTCGGGTGACTCGCGCGATCGAAGCGGCGTCGACCGGGCCGACCTGAACGATGGCCTTGGCCCGCCGACTGTAAATCTCACGGCCATCTGCCTTGTTCTGATTCAATCGCTGACGCTGTGCGATAATCGGGGTGATGCCTTCAACGTTAATATAATCGTTGAAGCGCAGGGACGGCAGCTGGCTGGCGGTGCCAGTCGATTGCAATAGCACCACATAGCCACCTGGCCGGGCGAGCGGTACAATGGCATCAAACCCGGTGGCCCCAATGTTCAGATTGGCTTTGCGATCTATCA
>JAYVNC010000106.1:0-1855 GCA_043758655.1 Novosphingobium sp. | reverse complement strand
GCGATAACCAGAATCGGGATCGATAATCCCGAGCAGCATCCGCAGCGTCGTGGTTTTGCCCGCGCCATTGGGGCCAAGCACGCCATAAATCGCGCCTTCGGGCACGGTCAGATCCACCCCATCAACCGCGAGGAACCCATCAAAACGCTTGACCAGCCCGCGCGCCTCGATGGCGAGGGGGCGGTTGTCCAGTTCAGCGGTCGCGCCTGCGTTGCCAGCGGTCTGCCAATTGCCTATTTCCATGTTCATGGGTTGGAGCAATAACCGCTCCCTGTGAAGAGGAGCGCGCCAAGTTTGGTTAACGGCGGGGTAACCCTTGATTTTAAGCAGGCGCTGGTCGCCGAGGCGCTGCGGCTGGGCTTTGCCGCCTGCGGCATTGCGGCAGCGCGTGAAGATCCGCAGCGCGCTTCCCGGCTGGGAGAGTGGCTGGGCGAAGGCATGCACGGCCAGATGGAATGGATGGAAGGCCGCGAGCATCACCGCCGATCACCGCAAGGGCTGTGGCCCGAGGCGCAATCTGTGGTGGCGCTGGGGATGAGTTATGCGCCTTCGGGCGATCCGCTTGCGCCCGCCGCGCATCCCACGCGCGGCTGGATTTCCGCCTATGCCAAGGGCGCTGATTACCACGATGTGGTGAAAAAGGCGCTCAAGGCGCTTGCCCGCTGGATGGTTGCGGAGGCGGAGAAGCGCGGACTGGGCGATGCTGGCGTCAAGGTTTTTGTTGATACCGCCCCGGTGATGGAAAAGCCGCTCGGGGAGGCGGCAGGGCTTGGCTGGCAGGGTAAACACACCAATATGGTCAGCCGCGAACACGGCTCTTGGCTGTTCCTCGGCGCGATCTACACCACGCTCGATATGCCGCCCGATGCGCCGGGCGAAGACCACTGCGGGACGTGCAATGTCTGCCAAACCGCCTGCCCCACCAATGCCTTCCCCGCACCCTACCGGCTCGATGCGCGGCGCTGCATTTCGTATCTGACGATTGAGCACAAAGGCCCGGTGCCGCTCGAATTCCGGGCAGCGCTCGGCAACCGCATCTACGGCTGCGACGATTGCCTCGCTGTTTGCCCATGGAACAAATTTGCTTCGGCGGCAGCGGCAAACAAAGCCTTCCTTCCCCGCGCGGAATTGGCCGCGCCAAGGCTTAGGGATTTACTGGCGCTCGATGATGCCGGTTTCCGCAAGCTGTTCTCCGGATCACCAATCAAGCGGATTGGGCGCGATCGTTTCGTGCGGAACTGCCTTTATGCGGCGGGGAATAGCCGGGAGGTGGAGTTGCTGGGGGCGGTTGAGGGGTTGCTGGATGATCCCGATCCGGCAGTCGCCGATGCGGCGTTGTGGGCGTCGGCAAGGTTGAAATAAGATTGGTTCGCGCAGAGGCGCAGAGGCGCAGAGGGGTTGTGCCTGCGGCAACGCCGCTTTGTCGTTCCCTCGGTGCGCAAAATGAGACGGTCAATTGGCAAGAAAAGCCTGCGGCGCACGCAACCTCTCAGCGCCTCTGCGCCTCTGCGCGAACCAATTCTACTCCGGCAGCAGTTCCTTCAACGCCACCGCGCCATCCGCCAGCAGCGCCAAATCAGGCGAAACGCGCGCCTCAACCAGTTTGCGCCCCTGGACGTAATCCTTGACCTTATTCACGCAATCGAGCGCAATTACCCGCCCGCCCTTCAGATACACAACCGAGAACGAACGATCGGCGACCGAACCACGCAGCACCGTTTGATCGTAGCCGAGCGACAGCCCCGCCGTCTGCAATCGCAGGTCATACTGGTTTGACCAGAACCACGGGAAGGCGTGATAGGGCTGTTGATCGCCGCAGATAGCCTTAGCGACACAGATCGCCTGATCGTTGGCA
>JAYVNC010000105.1:0-1858 GCA_043758655.1 Novosphingobium sp. | reverse complement strand
GGACGCTACCTCTGCCAAGCTATGCCGAAGTAACATCGCTGGAATCTGGGCGGACAATTCTGGTGCGTGTGACCGAGCGTGGACCGATGACCGGAGCGCGGCTGATCGCACTTTCACCCGCCGCCGCCGCGCAATTGGGAACCGCGAACGATCATACCGCGATTCGCATCCGCCGGGTCAATCCCCCCGAGCAGGAACGCGCGGCCTTGCGTGCAGGAGGGCAGGCGCCAGCAAGGATGAACACGCCGATCTCGCTGGTCAACGTGTTGCGGCGCAGGCTCGACTCCAGCTTGCCGGCGATTGCCATAGCTGCCGCTGAAAAGGGCACATTAGTGGTTCAAGTTGGTGCATTTGGAACAAATACGCGGGGCGATGAGGCTGCTCGCAAGGTTAGCGGCAAGGTCAGCGCGGCCGGCACGCTGTTCCGCGTCCGCATGGGCCCGTTCTCCACCCGTGGAGAAGCTGAAGCCGCGCTCGCCAAGGCCAAACGCGCGGGCTATAGCGACGCACGAATCCAGCGCGCCGACTAAGGGTTTCTCGCCCTCCCGCCGCGCGCCCTATTAAGCGCCCGGGAGTGCTCTTGAAACGCCTGTTGCTGAAACTGTTGCCTGTTATGCTACTGCCAATGGTGGCCGTACCGGTGCTGTCGTCGCCGGTCGGCATGGCGGCGGTCACGTCTGAGCCGAGAGTGGCGCCGCCAGAAGCCGCGCCAGCAGAGGCCGATCCAACCAGCCCGCCTGCCGAGCTTGACCGCGTTCCCATCGCTCTGCTGATTGATTTGAATTCGGGGCAGGTGCTCTATCAGAAAGAGGCGAACCGGCGGTTTCTTCCGGCATCAATCACCAAGGTGATGACGCTTTATACTGCGTTCGAAATGATCAGCCGCAAACAGCTGAATACTTCGCAGCAATTCCCGATGAGCGAGCAGGCTTTCAAGCAATGGCACCGGGTTGGCTCGACCATGTTCCTTGATCGCTCGATGAATACCACGGTCAACGATTTGCTGCTCGGCATCGCCAACATCTCGGCCAACGATGGCTGTGTCGTGCTAGGCGAAGGCGCGGCGGGATCGGTGCCGAACTGGATTGCTCTGATGAATGCCGAGGCGGGCAAGATTGGAATGAATGACAGCCATTTCGGCACGCCAAACGGCTGGATGGACGAAGGTGAAACCTATGTCACTGCGCACGATCTCGCCGCGCTGGCGAGCGCGATGATTACCCAGCACCCTGAATTATATCACCGCTACATTGGCCACGAAACCCTGACTTTCAACGGAATCACCCAGAACAATCACGATCCGATTCTTGGGCGTCTGGAAGGTGCTGACGGGATCAAGACCGGGTTTACCAATCAGGCGGGCTACGGCTTTCTTGGCTCGGCGCAGCGCAATGGCAGGCGGCTGGTTATGGTCATAGCTGGAGCAGACCGAGGGCAAGATAGAGCCAAGGCTGCGCGGGCGCTGATGGACTGGGGCTTTGCCGCCTTTGCTTCAACTCCACTTTACAAAACAGGTGAGACCGTTGGCGAGGCGAAGGTTCAAGGCGGCGCGGTGCGGCGCGTGCGTTTGGTTGCACCGATGGCCTATGCTGCCAGTCAGCCAATCGGCAGTGCTGGTCCGGTTTCGACAAAAATCGTCTATGAAGGCCCACTCGAGGCACCGGTTGCCAAGGGTAGTATCGTCGCTTGGCTTGAGGTGCGCTCTGGCAGCGCGACGACGAGCCGCGTTCCTTTGGTTGCGGGTGAAGGCGTGGGCCGGGCCGGGCTTCTGGCCCGACTGCGCAACGGGCTGATGGAGCCCTTCTCATGAGTACTGGCAGGTTCATCGCCTTCGAAGGCGGCGAGGGTGCGGGCAAGT
>JAYVNC010000104.1:0-1869 GCA_043758655.1 Novosphingobium sp. | reverse complement strand
CACCCTTACCGGGGGCAAGATCAGCCAGATTATCGGCGCCGTCGTTGACGTGCGTTTTGATGGCGAACTGCCTGCAATTCTCACCGCGCTGGAAACTGATAACAACGGCAACCGTCTGGTGCTCGAAGTTGCGCAGCATCTGGGTGAAAACACCGTGCGCACCATCGCGATGGACGCGACCGACGGGCTTACCCGCGGTCAGGCTGTGACCTCCACCGGATCGCAGATCACTGTGCCGGTTGGCCCCAAAACGCTCGGCCGCATTGTCAACGTAATCGGTGAGCCAATTGATGAACGCGGGCCGATTGGCAGCGACATGTTCGCGCCGATCCACGCCGAAGCGCCCCCCTTCGTTGACCAGTCAACCGAAGCCGCCATTCTGGTGACCGGCATCAAGGTTATCGATCTGCTCGCGCCCTATGCGCGCGGCGGCAAGATCGGCCTGTTTGGCGGCGCAGGCGTTGGCAAGACTGTGCTTATTCAGGAACTGATCAACAACATCGCCAAGGGCCACGGCGGCGTTTCGGTGTTCGCCGGGGTGGGTGAACGCACCCGCGAAGGCAACGATCTCTACCACGAATTCCTCGAAGCCGGGGTTATCGCCAGCGACAAGGATGGCAACGCCATCTCCGAAGGTTCGAAGGTGGCGTTGGTGTTCGGCCAGATGAATGAGCCTCCCGGCGCCCGCGCCCGCGTTGCGCTTTCAGGCCTGACGATGGCGGAATACTTCCGCGATGTTGAAGGCCAGGACGTGCTGTTCTTCGTCGATAACATCTTCCGCTTCACCCAGGCCGGGTCAGAAGTTTCGGCGTTGCTCGGGCGTATTCCTTCCGCTGTGGGCTATCAGCCCACGCTGGCGACCGACATGGGTCAGCTACAGGAGCGCATTACCTCGACCAACAAGGGTTCGATCACCTCGGTTCAGGCGATTTACGTTCCCGCCGACGATCTTACCGATCCCGCACCTGCCGCCTCGTTTGCCCACCTTGATGCGACGACAACGCTCAACCGTGCGATTTCCGAGCTGGGCATCTATCCGGCGGTCGATCCGCTCGATTCGACCAGCCGCGTGCTGACCGTCGCGGTGGTTGGCCAAGAGCATTACGATACCGCCCGCCGCGTTCAGGAAACGCTGCAGAAGTACAAGTCGCTTCAGGACATCATCGCCATTCTGGGAATGGATGAGCTTTCGGAAGAAGATAAGCTTACCGTGGCGCGCGCGCGCAAGATCCAGAAGTTCCTTTCGCAGCCTTTCCACGTGGCCGAAGTGTTCACCGGCATCTCGGGCAAGTTCGTCCAGGTTGAAGACACGGTGAAGAGCTTCAAGGCTGTGGTTGACGGCGAATACGACCACCTTCCCGAAGCGGCCTTCTACATGGTCGGCGGGATCGAGGAAGTGATCGCCAAGGCCACCAAGCTGGCTGAAGACGCTTAAGTCACTTAGCCCCTCCTCTTCAGGGGAGGGGTTGGGGTGGGGGCTAGCCGCTTGGTGGAGCGCCCGAAGGCAAACGCCCCACCCCGCTGCGACTAGAGCCCACAAAAGCGTGGACCCAAGTCTCACTGCCCCTCCCCTGAAGAGGAGGGGGTAAGGAATTGAACATGGCATTGCACTTTGAACTCGTCACCCCAACCGCGCTGGTCCGCAGCGAGGACGTCTATATGGTCGTCGTTCCCGGCACCGAGGGCGAATTTGGCGTGCTGGTCGGCCATGCGCCAGTGATGTCAAGCCTGCGCGATGGCGCGCTCAAAGTGTGGAAAACCGAAGGCGCGGTGCCGGAGGAAATTCAGGTGCGCGGCGGTTTTGCCGAGGTCAATGATCAGGGCCTGACTGTGCTGGCTGAGGCGATTGCGGGATAGCTTTTAATAACC
>JAYVNC010000103.1:0-6047 GCA_043758655.1 Novosphingobium sp. | reverse complement strand
AAGTTTCGTTACCCATTGAACTCTACCTTACACTTACTCCCCTCCCTTTCAGGGGAGGGGCCGGGGGTGGGGGCTGTCGGTCCAACGCAACGTCGCGTGAAACTGACAACCCCCACCCCAACCCCTCCCCAGAAGAGGAGGGGCTATTAAACGTTCACTTCGCGGCTCAGACCAATTGCTTAAGCACTTCCGCCAAGGTCGTGCCCAATTCCGCAGGCGATGCCGCAACGCGGATACCCGCAGCTTCCATCGCCGCGATCTTGTCTTCCGCGCCGCCTTGACCGCCCGAGACGATCGCTCCGGCATGGCCCATGCGGCGGCCGGGAGGAGCCGTCAGCCCGGCGATGAAGCCGACCATTGGCTTTTTGCGCCCGCGCCTGGCTTCGTCGGCGATAAATTGTGCGGCTTCTTCTTCGGCCGATCCGCCGATTTCGCCGATCATGATCATCGATTTGGTCGCTTCATCGGCCATGAACAACTCAAGCACGTCGATGAAATTGGTGCCGTTGACCGGATCGCCGCCGATACCGACCGCCGTGGTTTGTCCAAGCCCTGCCATCGTGGTCTGGTGCACGGCTTCATAAGTGAGCGTACCCGAACGGCTGACCACGCCAACGCTGCCCGCCTTGAAAATCGCCCCCGGCATAATGCCGATCTTGCATTCATTCGGGGTGAGCACACCCGGGCAATTCGGCCCGATCAGCCGCGAGCCTGTGCCGGTGAGCGCACGCTTAACCCGGATCATGTCGAGCACCGGAATGCCCTCCGTGATGCAGACGATCAGTTCAATTCCGGCATCAATCGCCTCAAGAATGGCATCCGCCGCGCCCGGAGGCGGAACGTAGATGCAGCTTGCAGTCGCGCCAGTAGCCGCCTTGGCCTCGGCCACAGTATCGAACTGCGACAGGTCAATGTGGCTAAGGCCCCCTTTGCCCGGCGTAACCCCCGCAACCATCTGCGTGCCATAATCCAGCGCCGCCTGCGTGTGAAAAGTGCCAGTCGCGCCGGTCATCCCTTGCGTGATGACCTTGGTATTTTTGTTGATGAGGATGGACATGGGCCGTGATACTTTCGGGTCAGTTGATTGCTGGTTTGAATGGATTGAAGGCGGTAACGCTGCCATAACTCTGGCCGTCGTTCAGGTCTTCGGTGTAGAGGAGGTCGGCGTCGCCTTCATGCGCGGCGGCAAGGATTGCGCCATCCCAATAGCTGATCTTGAAGCGCTTGGCCAAAGCGGCTCCTGCCTTGACGAGTTCGCTATCGACCGCAACGCAAGGCTGAATCGAAAGCCGGTCAAGCCATTCGTCGGCCTCGTCCAACGACAATTTTTGCGCCCCTTGCTTCGTGGCATTGAAGTAAAATTCGGCCAGAACCTGTCCCGAGACAATGAAATCGTTCTCAGCTAAAATTCTGGCAGCAATAGGCCGCTTGAACGCATCGTCGGGACCGAGCGAGGTCCGGGCGGCATAAAGCAATATATTGGTATCAAGAAACAGCCCGGCCATCAGCTTTTCCGCATTCTGTCAAATCTGGGCCCGGTGTAACAATCGTCACGATTCCAGCGCCACGCAGGCTCTCCTGAACCTTTGTCATCGTTCGTCATGTTGTCATAGGCTTTGTCAGCCATCCAAGCGCGCGCTTGCCGCCGCCGCTCTGCAACGCCGGTTGCCTCTTCCATATGCTTGCGGATCAAAGCGTTGACCGAAGTGCGCTGTTCGGCTGCGATCACGCGATAACTTGCGAGCACATCATCATCGACGGCGAGGGTAAGGTTCTTCGTCATTGCATTATTTCCACGGTTACACAGGATATGTGTAAGTAGGGCTATTCGATCAGATCGTCAACGCGCCGGTCATCCCTTGCGTGATGACCTTGGTGTTCTTGTTGATGAGGATGGACATTACATACCTACTTTCGTCATCTAATTTACTTCCGTCATCCCGGCGAAGGCCGGGACCCAGACCCTGAACACACAAAAGCCGCTTCGCGACTTAATCTTCTCGGACTGGGCCCCGGCCTGCGCCGGGGTGACGAAGCAAGGTGGAGCCCAGTTTCACATTCATGTCATCCGAACAAACCTTCATAGAGATCATTCCACTCAGGATTCATCTCTTCAATCACCCGCAGCTTCCAAAGCCGCTTCCATTCCTTCATCTGCTTCTCGCGCTGAATGGCGAGTTCAATGTTGCCAAATTGCTCAAACCAGACCAGCATTTTGCAACCGTGCTTCTTGGTGAAGCCGTCCGCGACACCATCTTTAGTGTTGCCAAACGCGGCCAGGAAGATCGCTCGTTACGCCAATGTAGATGGTGCCGTTGCGGGCACTCGCCATGATGTAAACAAAGCCGCCCTTCTCGATCACAATGCAATCAACCCAATTCCGTCACGCCACCCAATTCCGTCACACCGGCGAAGGCCCGTTGCCAGTCCTAACAAACAAACGCCGCTTCGCGACTCCATTTCGAGGGCTGGGTCCCGGCCTTCGCCGGGATGACGGGCGGTTCATTATCCCAACGAACCATCAATCGCCTTACACGCCACCAGCAGTTCCTTCACCGCATCGACGCTCACCTGCAAACCGGCCTTGGCCTTGTCGTTCAAAGCAATCTCGATCACCTGCTCAACGCCGTCCTTGCCGATGATCACCGGCACGCCGACATACAGGTTATCAATGCCATATTGCCCCGTCAGATGCGCCGCGCAGGGGAGCATGCGCTTCTGGTCGCCCAGATAGCTCTCCGCCATCGAGATTGCCGAGGCTGCGGGGGCATAAAATGCCGAACCGGTCCCGAGCAGCGCGACGATCTCGCCGCCGCCGTTGGCCGTGCGCTTGACGATTGCGTCGATGCGTTCCTGCGTTGATTTGCCCATCTTGATGAGGTCGGGAACCGGGATGCCCTTCACGGTCGAGTATTCGACCACCGGCACCATGGTATCGCCATGCCCGCCGAGCACGAACGAGGTCACATCGCGCACCGAAACGCCGAATTCCTGCGCGAGGAAGGTTGAGAAGCGCGCCGAATCGAGCACGCCTGCCATGCCGACCACCATGTTGTGCGGCAGGCCGGAAAATTCGCGCAAGGCCCAGACCATCGCGTCGAGCGGGTTGGTTATGCAGATCACGAAAGCGCAGGGCGCATTGTTCTTGATCCCTTCGCCCACCGCCTTCATCACCTTGAGGTTAATGCCGAGCAGATCGTCACGGCTCATGCCGGGCTTGCGCGGGACACCGGCGGTGACAATGATCACGTCTGCCCCGGCGATGTCCTTGTAATCGCTCGATCCGGTAAGGTTGACGTCAAAACCTTCAACCGGGCCGCACTGCGAAAGATCGAGCGCCTTGCCCTGCGGCACACCGTCAACGATGTCGAACAGGACGATATCGCCCAATTCCTTTTGCGCCGCGAGGTGGGCGAGCGTGCCGCCGATATTCCCGGCGCCGATGAGGGCAATCTTTTTGCGTTTAACGCCATTGGCAGCACTGTTGGCCATGAATTCATTCCCTGGGTAGCGGGATTTATCTCGCTAGGGATGGCCGTAAGGTCCCGCGCCAAACGCAGGCCGCCCCTGTATGAACAAAACGGCCCTAGGCGCGCAGATGCACTATTGCAACCCGGCAAAACACGTGTTTTCAAGGTTTAACTGCAAATGCTTCGCAATAGCAATAAATATCTAACTTGGACTAAGTTGGTTTCGCGCAAAGCCCGCAAAGGGATGGGTCGCGGCACCGCAGGCCGCTCCATCCATCTCTGGCTAAGCTGATCTGAGGTTTGGCTGCGCCGTGAGAAAAAACATCTTTGCGATCTTTACGGGCTTTGCGTGCACCAATCTAACCTAAACTTAAACGCTGCCCTCAAGCCGGGTTGCCATGCGGCGGTCGAGTTGGCGGCAGACGGCGAGCCAGTGGCGGAAGGTGGTTTCGTCGCCCTTGGCCCGCGCCGCCTCGGCTTGCGTGCGCGCAAGTTCAGCGGAGGCGAGGCCGTGCCGCGCGAAATGCAGCAGAGTGGCGCGCAGCACCGCCGGATCGCCCATCAAATCGCCAATGGCGCGGCCGTTTTCATTGGCGGCGTTGCGCGGAAAAGCGGGCGTGAGAATGCGCGCGACGATCGCATCATTGCCGTTACGGCGGGCTGCAAATCTAAGGGACATGGTGGCGGTTGATCCGTCTGCTTGTTGAAAGCATCCTATAATCGCCACGCGCTAAATCTTCGTCTTTGGCTATGGTTACGAGCGCGTTAGGATTGATCCCTCGCGAAGGCGAGGGTCTCAGGAGGCGAAGTGTGATATTGAGGCCTGAGGCCCCCGCCTGCGCGGAGGAGCAAGATTAATTAGGGTGCGTTTCCACACTCTAAGTCCCCGGCTGGACAATCCACTTGCCGCTGTTCTGGTACTCAGGCTTGATCCCCTGCGCCTCGGGAAGTTTCTCGCCGCTATATTGTCTGTCACCGCCGCGCGATTGCACTTCGGCTGAATAGCTGGGAGCAGCCGCTGGGCGCATCGACGAGAGGCCATTGGTGCTCGGCCCAAGACTGCCATCCTGCGCAACCTTCAGCCCGCCAGCATAGGCCCGCTCAATCGCTGCGGGATCGAGTGATGGGTCAGGGCCAGCAGGCAAGATAGCGCGCTGCCTCGGCGACGGGATGAATTCGCCGCCCCCATAGCCATCGCTAAACGCCCGCGCTGAACCCGCAGGCCCGAGCAGATTGAAAAACTGGTGCGCGCCGATGGTCTGCACCAGCGTCATTGTCTGGTCCCAGCGCGGGTGGACCGCAATGGTGTGGTAATGCGTGGCAAGCCCCACGGGCGCATAGACATACCCCGCCAGCGCCGCCCGCGCGACATCTTGCGCCCGCTGCCAGAACAGCCGAGCAGGCACGCGCGAAAGCGCACCATCACAGGTGAACGAAAACTGGCAGCCAGTGCTGCGCTCTGATCCTTGATAGATCACGCCGCAAACCGAATTGGGGAAAGCCTGATGCGCCACACGGTTCATGATAACCTGCGCCACCGCCCGCTGCCCGGCGTCAGGCTCGCTCGCGGCTTCGTAGTATATGGCCTGCGTCAGACAGGTTAGCGCCCGGTCCTGATCGCCCGCGCTTCCGGTAATGCGCATCGCGCGGGCCACGGCGGTGGCATATCCGCCTGCGATCCCATCCTGCGCATCGGGCACGCCAGCATCGGCGATCACCGCTGCGGAATCGTCAGGCGCGAGGTAATAGAAGGCTGATCCGGGGAAGCTGTCCCCCGCCTTTTCAAACGGCATAGGCTCAATCTTGACCTCAGCCTTGCCTGCGTCTCCCACCGCCAGTGCCTGCCAGTCAGTCGGCGCGGCAAAAGCGGGCACGGCAATCGCGGCGATCAATGCCAGAGCGCGGCGGCCCAGATGCTTGCGCCGACCACGCGTGGCAATCCCAATGGCACGACGCGGCACCCGCGCGGCAAAGTCACGCGGGCGCAATTCGGTGCCAAAAGGGGAGTATTTGTGCATGCCTATCCAGTCGCTTTCACTACGCGCCTTCGCGCGTAACCCCGTTTGGCGGACGAGCGCACCCGACAATTCCGCACCGTGCCGAATGGGGACACGGTGATGGGATAGGCTTAATGGGTTAATCAATCGGAAGCGGAGAAGGATTTGGTTCGCGCAGAGGCGCAGAGGCGCAGAAGATTTTTGGGAGAGTGTTTCGCGCGGAGACGCGGACACGCGGAGGAGGAAGAGTTGTGCTTCGCGGCAGAACCGCTTTCAAATTCGAAACCTGCATTAAGTTGCGACGGCAAAGAATTGGATGGGCCTTCGGCCAAGAGCAACTCCTCCTCTGCGCCTCTGCGCGAACCAAACCCTTCTTCCTCGCTTGCGCCTTTCGCACTTGCAGCGTAGGGGCGCCTCCACGTCATCGGTTGTCTGTGCAAACAGACCTAAGAGGGAATTCGGTCAAAATCCGAAGCTGCCCCCGCAACTGTGACCGGGGAGTGCCGCTCTCACATGCCACTGGACGCTTTTTCTTAGGAAGAGGGGCTGGGAAGGCGGGGTTGGCATGATAATCCGGGAG
>JAYVNC010000102.1:0-6049 GCA_043758655.1 Novosphingobium sp. | reverse complement strand
GTGTAGAGGATGAACAGCGGATCTTCGGCGTTCATTTCTACGACCGGGCAAATGGGCGAGGCGGCGTAGCGCGCATCGTGCCACCAATGGTCGCGTCCGGGGGTCATTGTAGCAGAATTTCCGGCGTGTCTCACCGTCAGAACTGCCGAGGCCCCGGCACAATGCTCCAGCGCGGCATCGACATTGGCTTTCAGCGGTACCAGCTTGCCGCCGCGCCAGCCGCCGTCTGCGGTGATGATTAGCCTTGAATCGCAGTCGGTTATGCGGCCCGCGAGCGCCTCTGGACTAAACCCGCCGAACACCACCGAATGAATCGCACCAATCCGCGCGCAGGCGAGCATGGCGATTGCAGCCTCAGGGATCATCGGCAGGTAGATGGTGATCCGGTCACCGCGCACTGCGCCCATGTCTTTCAAAACATTGGCCATTCTGCATACTTCTTGATGCAGATCGCGGTAGGTCAGCTTACGCTGCTCGCTGGCATCATCGCCCTCCCAGATGATCGCCACAGTGTCCCCATTTTCGGCCAAATGCCGATCAAGACAATTAGCGGAAACGTTGAGCGTACCATCGGAAAACCATTCGATTCCAAAATCTTGCTCATTAAAACTGCTGCCCGAAAGTTTGGTCCAAGGCTTGATCCAGTCAATCCGCGCGGTTTCACTTCGCCAGAATGTTTCGGGATCAGCGAGGCTTTGCCGGTACAGTTCGCCGTATTTCTCAGCGTTTACATAGGCTTTCGCGGCCCATTCAGCGGGGACGGGATGAGTGGTAGCCATTGGCGAAATGCTCTCTTCTAGACTGTGGATTGGCGCGCCGGGGCGGCCAAGGGTAAGCGATCAAACGGGCTGGGCAATCAGACTTTTGGCATTGGATTCAAGTACAACGTCAGCGAGCGAAGCCGCCAATGCGCATTCACCCGAGGCGATTGCATCGCCGCAAACCGACACGCCTGCGCTGCGCGAAATGACCAGCAGCGGCGCAGTACCATAGCGTGACGCCGCCCCCACGCTAGCCGGGCCATCGAGCCGGTCGAGCAGAAACAGCGGGCCGTCAACCAGCGTAACTTCGCCGTTTTCCGCCAGTTTCAACCGATGCTGCGGGCCAAAAGTTTCCCCCCGCGCCACCGCGAGGCTCTCCTCCAGGTGAAGTTCGCGCGGCCGGCCGTAATCATACAGACGGTAGGTGACATCCGAGTTCTGCTGCACCTCAATCAAGCTCACGCCCGCGCCAATGGCGTGGACGGTATTGGCTGGAATGTAGAAGAAATCGCCCGCCGAAACCGGCTGCCAATCGAGAAGATGTTCAATCGAACCATCGAGCGCAGCGGCGCGCA
Source organism: Novosphingobium sp. (assembly GCA_043758655.1). Lineage (GTDB taxonomy): Bacteria > Pseudomonadota > Alphaproteobacteria > Sphingomonadales > Sphingomonadaceae > Novosphingobium. The sequence continues at coordinate 4,713 of JAYVNC010000102.1, read as the reverse complement.
TTTCATCCGCGCCGACCGCGCGGGTGAAGCCGATTCCCAGCTTCGCACCCGGATCAGCGTCGATCACCAGCCAGCATTCTTCCTTGCCGTGGCCGGGAAGCTGCGCATCCGAAGGGTGGACCTGCACCGACAGTGCCTCGCTGGTGAAGATGTATTTTACCAGCAATTGCGGCAGGTTAAGAGGCGGTTCGAACCACACCTCGCCAATCCGCGTGCCCGGCGGAGCAATGAACGGCGCCGGCAGAACGTCTTTGCCCCATGGCTTGGCGACACTGCGGGTGGGCAGAAGGCAGGTCAAAAGCCCCTCCTCTTCAGGGGAGGGGAAGGAAGCTGAGGGTTAGCAAAATCACTCACTGGTTCACCGCGCCCGAAAGCTTGCCGACCAGCTGCGCGCCCGCCGCCGTGGTCACCAGCACCTCATCGCCATCGACGACGACGATAATATCGTGCAGCCCGATCACCGAAACGCGAGGCCCATCGCTTTCAACAAGGACATTGCGGCAATCCACCAGCTCGGCCGGTCCGTTGACCGAATTGCCATCGTTATCGAGCACCCGCGCATCGCGCAGCGCGGGCCAGTTGCCGATGTCTGACCAGCCCATATCGGCGGGCACCATTGCGGCGCGGGCGGTGTTTTCCATAACCGCGTAGTCAACGCTTTCGCTGGCGATACTGGCGAAAGCCTCCACCCCCGGATGGAACCGCGCGCCTTCCGCACGGCCTTCGCGAACAGCCATGCGCGCAGCGGCGGCGATGGCCGGGCGGTGCGCTTCAAGCTCTGCGAGGAAAGCCCCGGCGCGGAAAGCAAAGATGCCGCCGTTCCACGCGTATTCTCCTGAGGCAACGAATTGCTCGGCGCGCGCCAGATCTGGTTTCTCAACGAATTGCGCGACCTTGAAGCCGCCGCTGCCAGCAATCGCCTCACCCCGGCGCAGATAGCCGAAGCCGGTGTCGGGCGTCTTTGCCTCAATGCCGAACGATACCAGCCAGTCTTCCGCTGCCAGCGCAGCAGCGGCGCGGGCGGCGACGGTAAAGGCTGCGCCATCGGCGATGTGGTGGTCGCTCGGGCAAACCAGCATTACCGCATCTTCGGGAAGCCGAAGCGCGGCGAGCGCGATGGCGGCGGCGGTGTTGCGCGCGCTCGGCTCAACAATAACCTGCGCGCCTTCAGCCCCGGCAAGCTGAGCCTCAACGTGCGTCAGGTGCTGGGTTCCGGTCACCACCACCGGCGCGCCAAAACTATCCCTATTGCCGCAGCGACCCAGTGTCGCTTCGAACAGCGTGAAGTCACCAACCAGAGGCAAGAAGGGCTTTGGCATGCTCGCCCTGCTGCGCGGCCACAGCCGGGTGCCGCTTCCGCCGCAGAGGATGATGGGGATGATCTTGTTCATGCCAATTGCCTATCGCCCAACCGCCGCCATTGGGCAACGGCTTTGGCTAGGGAACGGTTAATGCTCAGTTTCGTTCCGTTACGTCGGCAAGCGCGGCGTAAGAGGCATACTGCCCGAAACCCCAAGCCGGTTTGCCACTTGCGAGGACGCGCGGATCGCCTAACCTGCGGACTTTGTTTCAGATCAGGATGAGCCGAATGAACACGATCCGGACCGGCGCAATTGCTGCCGCGCTATGCCTTACCTCTGCGCCAGCACTCGCCCAAGGCCCGGTGCCGCACCCGCAGACCGAAGCGCAGGTGCTCGATCTTGCCAAGCAGCTCATCGCCATCCGCTCGGTTAAGGGCGAAAATAACCGCACAATTGATGCCGACAAGGCGATGCGCGATGCGCTGATGGCGGGCGGCTGGAAATCAGATGACATCGCCATCGAGCCGCTGGGCGATACGTCTTATTTGATCGCCACATGGCGGGGTAGCGATCCCGGCCTCAAGCCGCTGGTTATCTCGGGCCATCTTGATGTGGTTGAAGCCAATCCCAAAGACTGGCAGCGCGATCCGTTCACCCCGGTTATCGAAAACGGCTATCTGTTCGGGCGCGGGGCCAGCGACATGAAGTATGATGCGGCGCTGGCTGCATCAACGCTGATTGAGATGCGCCGTGCAGGTTATAATCCGCGCCGCACGATTATTCTCGAATTCTCGGGTGATGAAGAAACCACTATGGCGACCAGCCGAGTGATCGCCAAGAAACTCAAGAATGCCGAACTTGTGCTCAACATCGATGGCGGCGGCGGGGTGCTCGCTGAAAAGTCCGGCAAGCCGCTGTACTGGACCTGGCAGGGCGCGGAAAAGTCTTACAACGATTACCAACTCGAAGTGACCAATCCCGGCGGCCACAGTTCAGCCCCGCGTGCCGAAAATGCGATTGTTCAGCTGGCCAAAGCGCTTGAAAATATCGGCCTCTACCACTTCAAGCCTGAGCAGAACGATCTGACTAAGGCCTATTTCGCCAACGCGGCGCAATTCGAAAGCGATCCCAAGCTTGCCGCCGCGATGCGGGCATTCTCGGCTAACATGAAGGACGCAAACGCGATCAAGGTGCTGCGGGCAAACCCACTTTACATCGGCAAGATCGGCACCACCTGTGTTCCGACGATGGTCAGCGCGGGCCATGCGCCCAATGCTCTGCCGCAGCGGGCCACAGCCACGGTCAATTGCCGTATTTTTCCGGGCCACAACCGCGAAGAAATTCGCAAGCAGCTGGCGGCAATCGCCAATGTTCCGCAGGTCAAAGTCACCGATGCCACCGGTGACGAAACCATATTTGCGCCAGCTTCCCCCATGCGCGCTGATTTCATTATGGCGGTGGAAAAGGCGATGGCGCTTATCAATCCAGGCCTGCCAGTGTTCCCCAGCCAGGCATCGGGTGCGTCGGATTCGATGTGGTCCCGCGCACTGGGGGTGCCGAGCTATGGCGCAAGCCCGACTTTCATCAAGGATTCGGATGATTTCGCGCATGGACTTAACGAGCGGGTGCCGCTGAGCAATACCGCGCCCGGCATCAATTTTTATATCAGCCTGTTCACCGATCTCACCAAGTAACAGCCTAACCCGATGACCAAACGCTACGATGCTCTAATCATTGGCGGAGGACACAATGGCCTTGTCTGCGCATTCTATCTTGCGCGGGCCGGGATGAAGGTGCGGGTGCTGGAGCGGCGGCATATTGTCGGTGGCGCGGCGGTGACCGAGGAGTTCCATCCCGGTTTTCGCAATTCGACCGCCAGCTACACTGTCAGCCTGCTGCGGCCCAAAGTGATCGCCGATATGAAGCTGAATCAACGTGGCTACCGGGTAATCGAACGGACGATCAGCAATTTCTTCCCCTTCCCCAATACCTACCTGAAACTTGGCGGGGGAATGGAGCGGACACAGGCGGAATTTGCCCGGTTCTCGGCCAAGGATGCTGCGGCCTATCCGCGCTATGATGCGGCGCTGGAAAAGGTTGCCGCTGTGCTGCGTGACATTGCGCTTCAGGCCCCGCCCAATATCGGCGGCGGGTTGGCAGCGCTGATCGCAGGTGCACGACAGGGCTGGCCATTGTCAAAGATGGACATCAACGCTCAGCGCGATCTGCTCGAAGTGTTCACAAAATCGGCGCGCGAATTTCTGGAAGGCTGGTTTGACGACGATCACGTCCGCAGCGCCTTCGCTTTCGATGCGGTGGTCGGCAACTACGCCGGGGTTTCCACCCCCGGATCGGCCTATGTCCTGCTCCACCATGTGTTCGGCGAGGTAAACGGCAAGAAAGGCGCATGGGGCCATGCCGTGGGCGGGATGGGTTCGATCACGCAGGCCATGGCCGCGGCCTGTATTGAGCAAGGCGTCGAGATCAGCCTTGAAGCGCCAGTGGCTGGGGTGCTGGTCGATGGCAACAAAGCGGCAGGCGTGCGGCTGGAAAGTGGCGAGGAAATTGCCGCCAAAGTGGTCGCCGCCAATGTCGGCCCCGCGCTGCTTTACCGCCAGATGGTGGACCGTGCCGACCTGCCCGATGATTTCAATAAGCGGATAGCCGGATTTAAAACCGGATCGGGCACTTTCCGCATGAACGTTGCGCTAAGCGAACTGCCTAGCTTCACTGTGCTACCGGGCAAGGACAAGGCCGAGCACCACACCGCCGGAATCATTATCGCGCCGGGGCTCGATTATATGGACCGCGCCTATGATGATGCGCGCGCGCACGGCTGGTCAAGGCAGCCAATCATCGAAATCAAGATACCCAGCACGGTTGATGACAGTCTCGCCACGCCGGGCGGCCATGTCGCCAGTCTGTTCTGCCAGCAGTTCGCGCCCGCGCTTCCCGGCGGGCAAAGCTGGGACGATGCCCGCGAGGAGGTTGCTGATCTGATCGTCGCCACGGTCAATGGCCACGCTCCCAATTTCGCCGCGAGCGTGATTGCCCGCCAGATTCATTCGCCGCTCGATCTTGAACGTAAGTTCGGCTTGATCGGCGGCGATATTTTCCACGGGCGGATGAGCCTCGATCAGCTGTGGTCGGCGCGGCCGGTGCTGGGGCATGGCGATTATCGCTCACCCATTGATGGGCTCTATATGTGCGGATCGGGAACCCATCCGGGCGGCGGAGTAACCGGCGCGCCGGGGCATAATGCGGCGCATGCGATTCTGGCGGATCGCGGGCGATTGGCGCGGTTTTTGGGGCGTTATACCAGCCTGCGGTGAGGCTGACTCACGAAGGGGATTCCCAAAGCGTTGAAAGTCTGAATCTATGTGGTCCTGTCTTGGAGGGCGAGATCATGGGT
>JAYVNC010000101.1:0-17899 GCA_043758655.1 Novosphingobium sp. | reverse complement strand
ATCACGTTCGACGACGTGGCGGGGATTGATGAGGCGAAGGCCGAGTTGCAGGAGATCGTCGAGTTCCTGAAGGACCCGCAGAAGTTCCAGCGCCTGGGTGGCAAGATCCCCAAGGGCGTTCTCCTGGTCGGCCCTCCGGGCACGGGCAAGACGCTTTTGGCCCCCGCGATCGCCGGCGAGGCTAACGTGCCGTTCTTCTCGATCTCCGGTTCTGATTTCGTCGAGATGTTCGTTGGCGTGGGCGCAAGCCGCGTGCGCGACATGTTCGAACAGGCGAAAAAGAACGCACCGTGCATCGTTTTCATTGATGAAATCGACGCAGTCGGTCGCCATCGCGGCCACGGGCTCGGCAATTCGAACGATGAGCGCGAGCAGACGCTCAACCAGCTGCTGGTCGAAATGGACGGATTTGAAGCCAACGAAGGCATCATCATCATCGCGGCGACCAACCGCCCCGATGTGCTCGATCCTGCGCTGCTGCGCCCCGGCCGGTTTGACCGCCGGATTCCAGTGCCGCTGCCTGATATTGATGGCCGCGCAAAGATTCTCGAAGTCCATATGAAGAAGGTGCCGCTGGCACCCGACGTCGATGCCCGCACGATTGCGCGCGGCACGCCCGGAATGTCGGGCGCGGATCTCGCCAATCTGGTCAATGAGGCGGCGTTGCTTGCGGCGCGGCTTAAGAAGCGGCTGGTTTCGATGTCGCAGTTTGAAGCCGCCAAGGACCGTATCATCATGGGCACCGAATGGCGCTCACTGGTGATGACCGAGGACGAGAAGAAGATGACCGCCTATCATGAGGCGGGTCATGCGCTGGTATCGATGTTTGAGCCTGCCTGCGATCCGATCCACAAGGCGACGATTATTCCGCGCGGCGGCGCGCTGGGCATGGTGGTGTCTTTGCCCGAGCGTGACCGCTATTCTTATCACCGCGATAAGATGTACGGGGATCTGGCGATGTCGATGGGCGGGCGCGTCGCTGAAGAGCTGATCTTTGGCTATGACAAGGTTTCATCGGGCGCCAGCGGTGACATCAAGCAGGTGACCAAGCTCGCCCGCGCGATGGTGATGCAGTGGGGCATGTCCGAAAAGCTCGGGCCGCTCCAGTACGAAGAGCAGCATGAAAGTTATCTGGGTTACGGCGGCTCGCAGCGGCTGATGATGTCGGATGAGACCAGCAAGCTGATCGATAGCGAAGTGCGCGCGCTGGTCGATGGCGGCTATGCCCGCGCCAACGAGGTGCTCAAGGGCAATGAGGACAAACTGCACCTGATCGCCAAGGCTTTGCTTGAGTATGAAACGCTGACTGGCGAAGAGATCAGGGAACTGATCGACACCGGCAAGATTGACCGGCCTGAGCCTCCTGCGGGCGGGATCGTTTCGCCCATTCCGGTGCGTGGGTCAGCCACGCCCAAGGCAGGCAAGAAGTTCGGATCGGGGGCAGCTCCGCAAAAGGCGTGATGGGCTTAGGTTTTATCGCTTACTTGCGTTTAACTTAGTGGAAGGATAGTTTGCGGCATGGCAAAGCTTTCACCGATAGTCTCGGAGTTTGAAACCGAGGAAGATGCTGAAGCCTATGATCGCTGGTTTCGCGCCAGGGTTCAGGCCTCGCTCGATGATCCGCGTCCGCCTATTGCTCATGATGTTGTGATGTCTGAAATGCGTCAGATCATTGCGGATAAGATGCGGAAAGCATCCTGAACCTCATTTGGCTGCCACGAGCGCGCGATGATCTGCGCGCGATCATTTCCTACATCAGTGGGCACAATGCACTTGCCGCCGATGATCTCCGCGGTAGAATCCAGGCTTGTAGCGAGCGAATGTGTGAGTATCCTTACATGCACCGCACCGGCCGCCTGCCCGGCACTCGAGAGGCGGTGGTCCACCCCAATTACATTTTGGTGTACCGGGTCGGTTCGGATGTGGTCGAAGTGGTCAATGTGCTGCACAGCCGCCAGCAATATCCGCCTGAGGAATAGCGCTGCCCACGGCGCGGTATGCGAAAGTGCTATTCCACCGCCCCCAGCACCATCATCACCAGCCCGAACAGCGTCATCGCCACCAAGGCAAACCCGCAGATTGCGGCGCTGCGCCACGCCGCGCCCCAGCGCGTCAGCGCATAGGTGTAGCGCACGTGTTCGCAGATATGGGCCATCGCCGCGATTGAAAGCACTTGTGCGGTAACGACAAAGCCCGCCGCCGCACCGATCGTCATTATCGCGGCCAGCGTCATCATCATGCACAGCGAATAGGTAACGAAAACGGTGTGGTCATACATCTTGAACCGGCGGCTGAACGGGAACAGCAGCCAGATAAACGGCACAGAAATCGGGATCAGCAGCCAGGCAAATTTATAGGCATTGGTTTGAAGCTTGAACAGCGCCAGCTGCGGATTGGCCTTGGCCTCGCGGATCGCAGCGTCGATTGTGGGGATATTGCTATAGGTTTTTGATTTATCGTCGGGACCGAGTGATATGTTCACCGGGTTGCGCATTTGCTCCATCGCATCAATTCCACTTTGCCGCCCGGCAATCTCGCCATCAATGCCAGAAACGGGCCTGTCTTCTGCGAGCAGCTTTGCCCGCTTTAGTTGAAGCCGAACAATTTCCGCTTTGTTCGCTTCGAGCCCTGTCACGGTTTTGCCATTGACGTTGACATTGGAGGCGTTGGTAATGTCGACACCAAATTGTTTAATCACCGCGAACATCAGGAACAGGCTGAACAGAAACAGCGCAATCGGCGAGACATAGGTCGCGCGCTTGCCGTCGATGTAGGCGCGCGTCATCTTGCCCGGGCGGAATGCCAGCGCCGGGATCGTGCGCCAAATCTTGCCCTCAAAGTGAAATGCGCCATGCAGGAAATCGTGGAGGAAGGATCTGAGTGTGCGGTGGACGTGGCCCGCTTGCCCGCATTGGGCGCAATAGGGCCCGGGCAGCGCCGCTCCGCAATTAAGGCAGGCGTTGTTCTGCGTTTCTCCAGCTTTGGCCTCGCCGTGTTCAGCCTCCATCGCCCGCGCCGTGAGCGCGCTTTGGGCTAAATCACCGATGATGTCGCTGCCCTCCATTGCCCGCCGTATCCACCCCTGATTGAACCCCGACAATGGCCGCTCGTTCATCGCAGTGCAAGGTGCGGGCGGACAAAGACCATGTGCAGTTTACGGGAGACATGTTGGTGTCACGGCTTCGAATAATGATCGCAACGCTGGTATTGGCTGCCTCAACGCCGCTTGCCGCTGCCCCGGGCGATATGAGCGTGGCGGCATTTCTGGGCAAGGTTGACGCCCTTAAAGCCAAAGGTATCGGCGCGCTGTTTTCATCTGACATCAGCTTGCTCAAGTCCGAGGCAACCGCCGCCGGGATGAGTTACCGGGCGCGGCTGCGGCAGGAAAAGGCGGCTGGCCATCCCAGTTCATGCCCGCCCACCCCGGCAAAGGTTGGGCAGGATATGTGGCTGGGCCACCTCAACTCCTATCCCGCGGCGGCCCGCGGCGCAATTTCGCTCAAGCGGGCGATGGCGGATATGTTTGTCAAAAACTGGCCATGTAATCGATAGCCCGAACCGTCTGCTCGTTCCGGACACGAAAAAGCCCGCGTAACCGAATGGTGGCGCGGGCTTTTCGATGATCGCAAACGAAGCGATCAGCCTTCGTAATCACCGCCAAGTGAGGTGTTGCGTACCGGCGCCGCTGCGGTAATCCGCAGCGCTTCGGCTGACTGGCTAAGCGAGCCGATGTCATCAACCTCATCATCATCCTCAGGCAGAACGCGCTGCATTGAAGTGATGATGGTTTCGTGAAGCGCCGCTGGAACAACCGTCTGCTCAGCGATTTCGCGCAAAGCGACGACGGGGTTCTTGTCTCGGTCGCGGTCAATCGTCAGCTCGGCACCGCCTGAAATCTCACGCGCACGCTGCGCCGCGATCAGCACGAGATCAAAGCGGTTAGGGATCTTGTCGACGCAATCTTCAACAGTAACGCGCGCCATAGGGCACTCCGGTAAAACGAGAATCTCGGGAAGGATGCGCAGCTAGGGTGAGGCGGGCGAAAAGTCAAGGAATTCGCTGGGCCGCCGACCCCGCTTGAGCGCGTCCTCTATGTGGTGGTTGCGACGCGGCGCTGAAAACCCGTGCTTGGCGGGCAATCGTGCGGTTTCACGACAAGTGCACATCGCCTAGTTATAAGAGCTGTTGCCCATTTCCTCAGGTGCAAGGTCAGAAAACCGGGTGATCCGCGCTTCAAAGCGCATCCGCACTTTGCCAGTCGCACCGTGGCGCTGCTTGGCGATAATCAGTTCGGCGAGGCCGTGGACGCGTTCCATCTCGGCTGCCCATGCGCTGTGCGCGTCGTGGGTCTTGGCATCATCGTTATCGACCGGCTGTTTGGGCTCGCGCGACAAGATATAGTAATCCTCGCGGAAAACAAACCACACCATATCAGCATCCTGCTCGATCGAACCCGATTCGCGCAGGTCTGAAAGCATCGGGCGCTTATCCTCACGCTGTTCAACCGCGCGGCTAAGCTGCGATAGCGCGATTACCGGAACACCGAGTTCTTTGGCGAGCGTTTTAAGCCCCCGGCTGATCTCCGAAATTTCGTTCACCCGGTTATCATTGGCGCGGCCAGTGCCTTGCAGCAGCTGGAGATAATCGACCACGATCAGGCCAATGTTGTGCTTGCGCTTGAGGCGGCGCGCACGCGCACGCAGCGCGGCGATGGTCAGCGCCGGGGTATCATCAATATACAGCGGCAGCTCGGCAAGCCGCTGGCTGGCGAACGACAATTGCTGGAAATCCTCGCGGCTGATCCGGCCTGTGCGCAGCGATTCTGAACTGATACCGGAGTTTTCTGCGAGAATACGGGTTGCCAGCTGATCGGCGCTCATTTCAAGGCTGAAAAACGCGGTGGCCGCGCCGACCGATGCTTTTTCCTCAATCCCCGCCTGCAAATCGGTGAGCAAGCGGTTGGCGGCGTTGAAGGCGATGTTGGTGGCGAGCGCGGTTTTCCCCATGCCCGGACGTCCGGCAAGAATGATAAGGTCCGAATCGTGAAGCCCGCCGATCTTCTCATTGAGCGAGGTGAAGCCGGTGGTCTTGCCCGAAATATGCCCGCCGGAATTGAGCGCCTTTTCGATGGCGATAATCGCAGTGCGGGTGGCATCGCCAAAGCTTTGCGCCTGTTGCTGGCCGCTCGCGCCATCGGCAACGGCATAGAGCGCGGCCTCCGCTTCGGTGATCTGTTCAAGCGGGGCGACGCTTTCAGATGTATCCATCGCCTTGGTCACCAGCGTGCGGCCCACCGAGACCAGTTCGCGCAGCAGCGCCAGTTCATAGATCTGTTCGGCCAAAGCGCGCGGTGCCAGCAGGCCTTGGCCGTCTGCAGTAAGCCGGGCTAGATAGGTAACCCCGCCCAAGCCTTTCAGCGCCTCATCCGCCTCAAAATATGGGCGCAGCGTTACCGGGGTGACTACCGCCTTGCGATCGAGCAGTTGGACGATTCGCTCGTAAATCCGGGCATGAACCGGTTCAAAGAAGTGATCGGGGCGCAGCGGTGTGGCCAGTTCCTCGATCACCCGGTTGTCGATCAGCACCGCGCCAAGGTACGCTGCTTCCGCCTCGATGTTTGAAGGCAGCGCCCGGATTACCGGTTCGTTCGCATCGTTTGCGCGCAGGGGGATTGCTGATTCTGCCATGGTCGCGAGGACCAATGCGCGACTTGCACGGGTGCGGCAATGGGGATGATGCGCGGATTTTTTCAACAGGGTGTGGATTGTCTCAATTACGGCGTCATACGATAAAACTACACCACTTTTTCCCCTCTACCCAGCGGGGAGAGGTAGCGCAGCTTGGCCCTTCAGGGCTTAGCGCAGCTGGGTGTGGGGGTTCAGAGTTCGCCGACGTAGAGCCCCCACCCGACTGCGACTAGGCGGGCAAGCCGCCAAGTCTTCGTTGCCCCTCCCCGCCGGGGAGTGGGAGTGAAGATGCAGATTACGCGCACGACGCTCTGGCCCGATTCGCCCGCCCCTTGCCGAAAATTGCTGCGTCTGCGAATGGATGCTCGTCATGTCCAACCCGCGCATCATTGAGATTGATCTCGACGAATCGACGATCCTGCGGCGCAATGCCGATATCGAACAGGAACGCCGCATCGCGATGTTCGATCTGATCGAGGACAACCAGTTCAAGCCCGCGCGCGCCTTTGCCGCAGGGCACACTGGCCCTTACAAGGTGCGGCTTGCGGTGCACGATGGCCGCTTGCAGCTGGATGTTTCGGGCGAGCATGGCGAATTGTTTGAAACGATGATCCTTGGTCTTGGGCGCTTTCGGCGGCCAATCCGTGAATACTTCGCGATCTGCGATTCGTACTATCAGGCGGTGCGCCGCGCGAGTGCGAGCGAGATCGAGACAATCGACATGGCCCGGCGCGGAATTCACAACGAAGCGGCAGAAATGCTGCTCGAGCGGCTCGAAGGAAAGGTTGAAACCGATCACGCCACCGCACGGCGGCTCTTTACGCTGATCTGTGTCCTGCATATCAGGGGGTGAACGGGAAGAGGGTCGCAAGCACCATGGCAAGGAAGAAGCGTGGAGGCTGGCGGATGCGGGCGGCCGCGCTGGTGCTGCTGGCGGTACTGGTCAGCGGCGCGATGCTGTGGTGGCACCTGCGATACTGGACCCCGCCGCGCGCCGCTTATGGCGTGCAGGGTGCAGAGGTTAGCGCGATGGACGGGCCGGTAGATTGGACCGCGCTGCACAAGATTGGCGCAGAATTTGTCTATCTCGATGCTTCGGCCAGCGCCTTTGCCCGCGATGATACCTTTGTGAAAAACCTTGAAGATGCGCGCGCCGCGCATCTTCAAGTGGGCGCGGTGCATATCTATGATCCCTGCCAGCCGGCTGACAAACAGGCGGCGAATTTCGTCACGGTAGTGCCGCGCGATCCCAAAATGTTGCCGCCTGCGGTTGATCTTGACCGGCCGCCCGATGATTGCCCTTCGCCGGTGAGCGAAGCAGCGGTGACCAGCGAGCTGATGACCTTCCTCAATCAGGTGGAAAACCACGCGGGCAAGCCGGTGATCCTTAAACTGTCGGCGCGGTTTGAGGTGCGCTATCACATCGCCCGCGCCATCAACCGCAACCTGTGGCTAACGCGCATGCGTTTTGAGCCCGATTACGCCGGAAGGCCTTGGGCGCTGTGGACGGCCAATGACCGGCTGGTTACTGATGCTGACGATCAGGCATTGCGCTGGGTGGTGGTCCAACCCTAGACTGCCACCATGGATAAACACGCCCTCATCGCCGCAGCCCGCGAAGCCGCTGCCAAGGCCTATGCCCCCTATTCGAATTACCATGTCGGCGCGGCACTGGGATTTGCCGATGGATCGGTGGTCACCGGTGCCAATGTTGAGAACGCCTCCTATGGCCTGACGCTTTGCGCCGAGACGGTCGCGGTGGCCAAGGCGCTGTCTGAGGAATGGCGCGGGAGCCTTGAATTTGTCGCGGTGATCGGCGGCAAAGCTGGGCAGGTGGGTTCGGGCGATCCGGTTACGCCATGCGGGCGGTGCCGGCAGGTGCTGCATGAAGTTGCGGCGCTGGGAGGCAGTGATCCGCTGGTGCTCTGCGTGGGTGAACACACCGTGCTCGAAATGCAGCTTTCTGAATTGCTGCCGCATGCTTTTGGACCCGATGCGCTGGCTTGATGAACGGGCATAAGCCCGATCCTTTATCCGCCCATTAACCATTACATCCTAAGCCAATCCTCACGCTCCCGGGTTTTTCCCGGCGCGTTGCAATGGAACGGGATGGCTGCGCCGGGCATGATCAGGACCAAGACCACACTGATTGTCGGGGCCGGTGCGAGCCAGGAAATCCACATGCCGTCAAGCGCCGAGCTGCTTGAGCGCACGGCTTCCGCCTATGATTTTTACCGCTTTGGCGGTGAACAGATGACCAAGGATTCGTCCCAGCTGCTGCGCCATCTTGGCAAGCTGGCGGAACGGCCGGGCCACAGCCAGGACAAGCTTTACGAAGCCACCGAGCGTCTGCGAATTTCCGCGCGGATGAGCCGGATGATCGATACCGTCATCGAACAGAATGACGATAATGCGCTGGTCACGCTGTGCGGCAAGCTGGCGATTGTGCATTTCATCTGTCAAGGCGAAGCGCGGTCAAACCTGCGCCCCGCGCCAAAATCGCCCGGCGAACTGCCGTTGCAGGCGGGCGATTTCTGGCTGCTCGAACTCGGCAAACTGATGACCACCGGGGTGCCGCGCAGCCGGGTGCATCAATGCTTTGAAAACCTGACGATCATCTCGTTCAACTATGATCGGTCGGTTGAACACTTCCTGCCCTACGCGCTGATGACCGCCTATGGCATGACCCTGCTCGAAGCGCAGCGCATCGTGTCAGAGCACCTGCGGATCGTTCATCCTTACGGCACAATCGGCCGCCTGCCGTGGCAGCTGGGCGAAGGCCCCGATGTTGAATGGGGCAACGAGACCCCGTGGAACATGGCCAACCTGGTTTTGAACATTCGCACCGCGAGCGAGCTGATGCGTGATACCCGCGCGCTCAATGAAGTGCGAAACGCCATGCTCAAATCGCAGCGGATCGTCTTCATGGGCTTCGGCTTTCACCCGCAGAACCTCGATGTGCTGATCGACAGCTCGTTCTCGCACAATCCTGAAGTGATGGCGGGCATCCATGGCCTCCCCGGCCCAAGCCAGACCACCGTTGTGCGCATGCTGCGCCGCAAGCTGGGGCTCGATAAAGACGACCGGCTGATGGTGATCAACGGCAAGTGCTATGATATTTTCCGCGATTACGGGATGCTGCTGGAGAGTTGAGGGGGCGTCTGCCACTCATCCCGGCCATTTGCGGGTTCATCTCACCTTTTCGCGCCCCACAATCCATTCCCCCAGCGCCGCCATGCACTCACGGCCCATCAGCGCGGAACGTTCGGGGCTCCAGCCTTGCGTGGGGCAGGGCAGGTCATCGTGATCCTTGAACGGCATTTCGAGCGTCATCGAAACCGCGCCAAAACGCTCGGCGAGCTGGTTGGTTGACATCGTGAGGTTGGCCTTGCCGGGGCGTGATTTGGGGTATCCGTATTTGGTCTGAAAGTCCGGCGTGCGGCGCTCGAGGATTGCTTTGTAGCGGTTCAGGCCATCGCCCTGCTCCTCAGTCCACGAAGGAATACCTTCAAATCCCGCGATAAAAACCTGCGGGATCGCTTCATCGCCGTGGACGTCCATCGCCACATCGACCCCGGTTTCATCCATCGCGTTGCGGATCGCCAGCACTTCGGGGGACCGTTCAGCGCTCGGCTCAGCCCACTCGCGGTTGAGGTTCACGCCGACCGCATTGGTGCGCAAATGGCCGCGGCATGATCCATCGGGATTGGCGTTGGGAACCACGTGAATCCGGCATTCCGCACGCAGTTTGCGGCCCCATGGGTCTGCCGGGTCAGTCAAACAGGCCAGCGCGCCCTCCATCCACCACTCGGCCATAGATTCGCCCGGATGCTGCCGGGCATAGAGCCACACTTGCAGCGGACCTTCGCCCATTTCGAGGCAGTCAATCGGCTGGCCTTCAATCGAATGGCCAAGGCACCGATAAGACACGCCCGGGCTGGCCGCAGCCTCGGCGATCAGATCGTGGTGCCGCTCCATCGAATAGGGGGCGAAATAGGCGAACCAGCATGTCCCGGCTTCGGGCATGTGGCGGATGGTCAGTGTGCCGCCGTCCTCGCCCGCGTCGAAGCTCGTGTCGGTGCGGCCCCAGAACACGCGATCTTCGCTGAATACTGCGCGGTAGGAGGGCCAGCCGCCGGGATAGGCAGAAGCGTTTAGCCCGGTGATCTTGAGCACCAGATCGCGGCCCGCAGCGCCCGAAACGCGGAAATGAAACCACTGGAAAAATTCCGAATCGCGATCGCGCCGGATCGCTAACCGGGCGCTCGCACCTTGGGTCGATAGAACTTCGATGTTGCCGCTATCAAAGGCAGCGTTGATCTGGATGGGGGAAGGTGAGGTCATTTAACCTCGATAGTCTCTCCCGAATTGCCAGGGAAGCCCCGGAACAGCGCCTCGGCCATCTTTGGCGCGGCGAGCGATGTATCGGCGAGTGGTGACTTGGCGCTGACGGTAAACGTTGCACGGCCCTCCCACAGCACCTTGCCGCTCGCCCGGTCACGGATGGATACCGAAAGCTGCGTTTCGACCTGCTCGGGCGGGGGGCCGGACAGGTTGAGCCCGATGCCCACGCCAACACCCGATCCATAGGAACCCGTTGACCCGCCCACGCCAACCGAAACCGGGCTGCTGCTGCGTTGCGGCTGGATTCGGGAGCGCACCAGCTTCACCGCCGCCACCTGATCGCCTGCTCCGCCTTCCGAATAGCCAATGCGCTGCAACTGTTGCGCCACCGCCGATTGATAGCTCTTCAGTTCGAGCGAGCCCGCATCTGCGCCCGGCGCTGCCTCCACCGTGATTGTTCCACGCGCCAAAGCGGCGGTGTCGGGGACGTGGAAGCGCGAGACCTCAATGGGGCCAACCGGGACAATGCAGCCGGATAGCAAAGCGATTGCAATAATCGGCGCGGCAAACCTCGATAGCATCAGCGCAGCCCTTTTTGTTTGTGGAATGTCCTGAACTTGGGCCGGAGGTGCGGCAATTTCAAGCATTTCCCATTTCAGCGCAAAGCCGTGCGTGTCTCGCCCGAGCGGCCGGGGAACCCATCAAACAGCGCCTTGGCCAGCCGCGCGGAAACCGCATCGTCGTTCCACTTGGTGCTACCTTCGCGGGTGACAATATCAGCGCGGCCTTCCCAAAGCACCTTGCCGCTCGCCTTGTCCCGAATCCGCGTTTCAAGCCGGGTTGATATCAGCGCCTTTAAGGGCTTGGTCATGTCGATGTTGAGCGCTAGGCCGAAGCCCGATCCACGATTGGATACGCCCACCTCCATTTCACCCGAAACCGGCTTGTGCGGCGCTTCTTCGGGCACGACAGTGGCGTGGGTTACCCGGACTTCAGCAACTTGCGATGCAGCATCGAGGGTGGTCGCCGTCTGATAGCCAGACTGCGCGAGGCGGTCCGCCACTGCGGATTCGTACGTCCTAAGTTCGCGATTGCCGGCATTGTCACCCAATGGTGCCGCGCCGACCGAAACCGTACCTTTGGCCAGCTGCGCCAGATCAGTGTATTCGGCAATGAAGCGGCTCACTTCCACCTTGCCTTCAGCCGGACCAGAGGCGCGGCTGCGCTCCCATGATGATGACGGGAATGGCCGGTCATAGCGATCACCGCCCCATGCGTCGCCACCCCAACCGCCGGGACTGGCGAGCGCAGGTCCGGCAATAAGAGTAAGGCTTAGGATCGCAACTGCGGGACGAGCGTAGCGCATTGGCTTCTCCGGGCCGCAATATCGACCTTGTCTGGCTTTGCTATGCCCAAGCCCCTTGCCCGTCGATGAACGAACCGGGTGTTAATCCGGCCCGGTTGTGCTTGACCAATCCATTCGCGCGATTCAGGAAGCCGAATGAGCAAAATCCCCGTTCTCGTTAACCGCCCAGTACTTGTTACAGGGGGTGCCGGATATATCGGCAGCCACGCTGTTCTAGCGCTCAAGGATGCTGGCTGGCCCGTTGCGGTGATCGACAATCTGACCACCGGTTTTCGCTGGGCGGTGCCCGATAATGTACCGTTCTATGAAGGCGATATTGAGGATGCGGCGCTGCTCGCCCGGATATTTGCCGAGCAGGGCACCCGCGCGGTTATGCACTTCGCCGGGTCGATTATCGTGCCTGAATCAGTCGAAAATCCGATGAAGTACTACCACAACAATACCGCCAAGAGCCGCAGCCTGATCGAAGCCGCCGTTGTCGCCGGTGTGCCGCACATGATCTTCAGTTCCACGGCCGCGACCTATGGCGAGCCTGAAGTCTCTCCGGTCACCGAAGACACGCCGCGCTTGCCGATCAATCCTTACGGTATGTCAAAGCTGATGACCGAATATATGCTCGCCGATACGGCCAAGGCGCATCCGCTGAATTACTGCGCGCTGCGGTATTTCAACGTCGCCGGGGCTGATCCGTTGGCACGAACGGGGCAATCGACCGCCGGGGCGACGCATCTGATCAAGGTCGCGGTTGAGGCGGCGCTGGGCAAGCGCAGCTATGTCGGCGTGTTCGGCAGCGATTTCGATACGCCTGACGGCACAGGGGTGCGCGACTATATCCACGTGGCTGATCTTGCTTCCGCGCATGTGCTGGCGCTGGAGGCTTTGATCGCCCAGCCGTCGCGTTCGCTGACGATGAACTGCGGCTATGGACGGGGCTTCTCGGTGCTTGAGGTGCTCGATGCGGTTGACCGGGTCACCGGCGGACAGATTTCCCGCCAGATGGGGCCGCGCCGCGCCGGTGATCCCGCCGCGCTGGTATCGGATAACCGCCGAATTAAGGCGACGCTGCCGTGGGTGCCCAAGTACGCGGACCTTGATGTCATCGTCGCCCATGCGCTGGCTTGGGAACGCAAGCTTGGAGAAATTCGCGCTGCGTCATAACCCGCAAGGCCTCTTGGCACCGCCGTAAGTCTGTGTAACCTCAGCGGCATAACGCAAAGGGAAGCACCAAATGTCCAAGGCCCGATTGATCACCGCAACTTCGCTCAGCCTCGGACTGCTCGTCATGCCCTCAGCGCTGCTTGCCGATCCCAGCGAGGCGCAAGTGGGCGCAGTAATCGACGAAGGGCTCAACCGCAGCGAGGCGATGAAAACCGCCTCGCAATTGATGGACGGCATCGGCCCGCGCCTGACTAATTCTGAAAATTATCGCCGCGCCGCCGATTGGGCGCTCGCCAAGATGACGGCAGCTGGGCTGAAGAACGTCCACCGCGAATCGTTTAATTTTGGTCTGGGCTGGAATGTGGACAGCTACTCGGCCCGGATGATTACCCCGCGCGCGGTTCAAATGACTGTGATGCCAGTTGCGTGGTCGCCGCCCACCAGCGGAACCCTGCGCGCGCCGGTGATCGTTGCGCCGATCAGCAAGGTGCAGCACTTTGCCCAGTGGAAGGGCAAGCTTTCAGGCAAGATCGTGCTGATAAGCTTGCCGGGTACATCAAGCGAGCCAGCCAAGCCGGCATTTCGCCGCTATGAAGCCAAGGATGTTGGCGAGCTTGATCGGTATGATCTGCCTAGGTTTGATCCACAAGCGGTTGATAGGCGCGCTTCACGCGCTAACTTCCCGCTCGAGCTCAGCCGGTTCCTCAAGGCTGAAGGGGCGCTGGCGATGGTCAAGATCAGCTACCGCGATGGCATGCTGGTTCATGGTGCAGGCTACAACTTCCGTCCTGGCGAAGTGCTGGCTCTGCCATCGTTTGAGCTGGCTGCGGAGGACTATCGGCGGCTGACGCGGTTGGCGGTGAGCGGCGCCGCGCCCGAGATCGAACTCGCTCTGGCGGCGCATTTTGACGATAAACAGCTCCAAGCCGACAACCTGATTGCCGAAATTCTCGGCAGCGATCCCAAAGCGGGTTACGTCATGGCAGGCGCGCATTTTGACAGCTGGATTGCTGGCGATGGCGCGGCGGACAATGGTGCGGGTTCGGTCGTCGTGCTCGAAGCCGCGCGCATCCTGTCGCGGCTGGCCGTCAAACCGCGCCGTACGATCCGCTTTGCGCTGTGGGCCGGAGAAGAGCAGGGGCTCTATGGCTCACGTGCCTATATCGAGCGCCATCTGGCAACCCGCCCGGTTGATCCCAAACTGACCGGCATTGCCGCCTATTCCGTCTGGAACCAAGGCTGGCCGATTTCGCCCAAACCCGGCTATTCTGAGATCAAGGCGTACTTCAACCTCGACAATGGATCGGGCAAGATCCGCGGCATCTATGCAGAAAACAACATTTCTGCCGAGCCAATGCTGAAAAAGTGGTTGGCCCCGTTCAGCGGCATGGGTGCCGATCAGGTGGTGACCAGCAAGACGGGCGGCACCGATCACGTGTTCATGCAGGCGATTGGCCTGCCGGGCTATCAATTCATTCAGGACCCGCTCGATTATGATAGCCGGGTGCATCATTCCAACCTCGATACGGTCGATCACCTGCGCGGCGATGACCTTCGGCAAGCGGCGACAATCATGGCGGCCATGCTT
The DNA here is from genome assembly GCA_043758655.1 of Novosphingobium sp. Classification (GTDB taxonomy): domain Bacteria; phylum Pseudomonadota; class Alphaproteobacteria; order Sphingomonadales; family Sphingomonadaceae; genus Novosphingobium. The sequence continues at coordinate 3,756 of JAYVNC010000101.1, read as the reverse complement.
TTGCAGGCCGCCGACAGCGACAAAGATCTGCCGCGCCAATCTTTGCCCAGCAAGCCGGTGCCAACCGATCCGTTCAAGGTCGCCGATCCTGATGAGTAGAGCGGGAGGAATTTAGCAGAGTTGCGCCGCAAAAGACTCGACTTCACACTTGACTTGGCGACGCTTGCCCCATAACGGCCCGGCTTCCAATTTCTGCGGCGCAATGCCGCCCCGAGGGTATCATGAAGATTCGCAACAGCCTGAAGTCGCTTAAGGACCGTCATCGCGATAACCGCGTGATTCGCCGCCGTGGGCGCACCTATGTGATCAACAAGACCAACCGCCGCTTCAAAGCGCGCCAGGGCTGATTGCCGCTGGGAGCCGGGCCGCAAGGTCTGGCTGGTATTCAACGGCCCGTCTCCTGAAAAGGACACGGGCCGCTGTTATGTCTGGGATTGATGAAATGTCTGCGATGTCAGAAGCCCATGTGCCGGTTGAGGCTGTTGTCTTCGATGTTGGCAGGGTGCTTTATCGGTGGGATCTGCGCTATCTTTTCGCCAAGCTGATTGCTGACCCGGCTGAACTCGAATGGTTTTGCACAAACGTCGTTACGCCAGAATGGCATTTTCAGCACGACGCCGGGGTTCCACTGTCTGAGATGGTTCCCGCGCGCAAGGCGGAATTCCCGGCATATGCCCACTTGATTGATGCCTATGCCGCGCGGTTCAATGAGACGATTCCCGGTCCAGTTCCGGGCAGTATCGAACTGGTTGAGGCACTCTATTCTCGCGGAGTGCCACTGTTCGCTATCACCAATTTCGGCGCCGATTTCTGGCCGCCGTTCCGCGCCACCGCGCCAGTGTTCGATCAATTCCGCGACATCGTCGTGTCAGGCGATGAGAAGCTTGCCAAGCCTGATCCGGCGATCTTTCACCTTGCCGAAGCCCGGTTTGGCCACGCCGCAAGTTCCATGCTGTTTATCGACGACAACGCCGCCAACATTACGTCGGCGGCGCTTCTGGGGTGGCAGGTTCACTATTTTGTCGATGCCGCGCTGCTTAAAGCTGACCTTAGGCAGCGCGGGTTGTTAGGCGAAGCGCCTTAGCGCTTGTTGCACTTAGCAAGATCTTCAGCACTAAAAGCACCGCTCACCGAAGTGAACGCCGCGACGGGGCCAAACTTGCGCGCAACCTGCTGGCATACCAGCACTGGGCGGCTGCCAAGATCCTGCGCAGAGCAGCTATCACCGGCGCATTTCCACAGCGCTTCGGCGATGATCGCCTGCTTTGGTTCAGCCAGCGCAGTCATCAGCGAGGCAGAATAACGCGCAGGCGCAGCAGCATTTGCGGTGACTGGCGTCAGCGACAGCAGAGCACCCGAAAGGGCAAGGAAGGCACCCGTAAGGGCGTGCGGCATGGTTGGCGAAAGCTTGGCTCGCATAGCTAATTTCCTGTTTTTAATGCAACCTGGGGAAGACGGGAGAGATTTAGGTTGCGAATCACTACCTAATCTGTTCAGTTGCACTATGCAACCTATAATCGAAAAAATTTCGCCGAACGTTCTTAGTGCGCTACCACGTAGGGCAATGGGAAAGCTTCGCGAACCACTTGAAGATATGGACTGCGGCCTGCCGCTGGCGCTTGAGGTTATGGGCGAGCGGTGGTCGTTCATGATTTTGCGCGCTGCGTTCAACGGCGTGCACCACTTTGAGGATTTCCTCGCCGCCATCGGCATTGCCCGCAATATTCTTTCTAACCGGCTGGGTCGGCTCGTCGGACACGGGATCATGGCGCGCCATCCGATGGAGGATGATCGGCGAAAAGTGATGTACGGCCTGACCCCCAAGGGCATAGATCTGCTCCCGGCAATGCTCGCGCTGCGCCAATGGGGGGAGAAATACGGGCTAGGGATTCCATCAAACCCGGTGCTGGTTGATTGCCGCGATGGATTGCCGATTGGCCCTATCGTCATCCGCGCGCACGACGGGCGCGAGATCGCCTATGCGGAGCTTCAGTGGCTGGACCGGGCAGAGCTGGGTAAAAGCGGAACCGATTGCGCTGGCCCGAGCGAAAGTGAAGTGCGCGGCTGGACGCGTGAGATGATGGACTGATCCATCTTGCAGTAATGCGCGCCCGCGCCATGATGCGCGCATGAACCGCCGATTCGCCATTCTCGCCCTACCACTCCTCTTTGCCCTGACCGGAGCCGGTCCGGCCAAGCGAATGGCCGCACCGGCGCCTCCTCCTACGCCTTCGCCGATGGGCGATACGGTGAATGTCACCATAGTCACTTCGCTCGGTACGATTGAACTCGAACTCGATCACAAACACGCGCCACTGACGACCGAGAATTTCGTGCGCTATGCCGATCAGCACCGGTTCGATGGCGCGGTGTTCTACCGGGTGATGCGGCTGAAATGGGGAACGCAGCCCAATGGCCTCGTCCAAGGCGGGCTACAAGGCAACCCCGCCAAAGTGCTCAAACCCATCGCCCACGAACCGACCAGCCAAACCGGTTTGCTGCACAAGCCGGGCGCGATCTCAATGGCGAGGAATGCGCCTGGCACCGCAATGGCCGATTTCTCGATTCTGCTGTCCGAACTTGAGGGCCTTGATGCCAATCCCAAGGCGACCGATCCTGAGCTTCAGGCCGGCTTTGCGGTGTTTGGACACGTGACTGCGGGCATGGACGTGGTGCGCAAGATCTACGACGTACCGCTCAGCGAAACCAAGGGGCAGGGCGTGATGCGCGGGCAGATGATCGAAGCCCCGGTGAAGATCATTACCGTGCGGCGTGTGGTTGCGCCCAACCCTGCGATCTAATTCAAATCACTTCGTCGCGTACTGACCAGGCTGCGCGCGAAAATTATCGCGGGCGTAATTGCGCGCGGCGGTCGCCGTCTTGAACAGCTCGGCCTGCATCGTCGATGTTACCAGCGGATAGCCCTGCGAGTTATAGCGCGTATCACGCACAGTCAGGCGGAAGTTGCCTGCTTCATCTTTGTTGATGAGGAATGGGCGGGACTGGGGATCTGACATGGTATGCTCCTGCGGGCTGATGCCCTGATTCTGGCCGAGATTTAGCACTCGTGCCCAATTGCCGCTTATCAGGGCTATGATCGGGGAAAAGCGCACCGCTTTTCACCCAAGTGTCCCACACCGATATGCAACCGGAGAAGCGCCACAACCCGTCCTGAATCGACGTCGTAGGGCGGTCTATAGAGCAAGGGGCGATTTTTGCAATGGGGTGGGGGTGGGGGGGTGCGACAGGTCATGAATTGACAGGGCTTTCAATCACCCCCGCACCCCCATCTGCCGATAACTCAGCGCCTCCGCAATGTGAATCCGCCCCACGGTTTCCACCCCGGCCAAATCCGCCACCGTCCGCGCCACCCTTAGCATCCGCGTGTATCCCCGCGCTGAGAGCCGCATCGCTTCTGCCGCTTGCATGAGCAGCTTGCGGCCTGGCTCATCAGGCGTGGCGAATGTTTCAAGTCCGTCGCCGTCCAGTTCGGCGTTGGTGCGGGCGCCGGTTGTCTCAAAACGCGCGGTCTGGATGGCGCGGGCGCGGGCTACGCGCATCGCGACTTGATCTGATCCTTCGGCGGGCGGGGGGAGCGAGAGGTCGGCGGCGCTTACCGGGTCGACTTCAACGTGGAGGTCAATGCGGTCGAGCATTGGGCCTGAGATCTTGTTTTGGTAATCCGCCGCGCATCTTGGAGCACGGCTGCATCCCAGCGCGGGATCGCCCAGATGGCCGCAGCGGCACGGGTTCATC
>JAYVNC010000100.1:0-1900 GCA_043758655.1 Novosphingobium sp. | reverse complement strand
ACCCCAACCCCTCCCCGCCGGGGAGGGGCATTAAAAGTGCAGGCGCCTCTAGGTTCGCAACTAGCGCCCGGCAAGCCCGAATGGCACGATCTTGTTGGCGGCATCATGCCCGATGTCCGCCGCGCCAAGGAAGGGGATGGCATGGCGATTGCACCAGTGACGGGCGATTTCTTCAGAGCTCGCGCCGAACGGACGGTCATTTTCGGGTACCTCGCTCACCCTGCCGAGTCGCAGCCCAGCAATCCCACGCAGGTGCTCGGTGATGTGGAAGAACAGGCGGTCGACCGCATAAAGGTGCTCGGCAACCTCCTCCACCATCACAACATGCCCGGTAAGGTCTGGCATCAGCGGCGTTCCGCACAGCATGGCGAGCGTCATAAGGTTGAACGCTACCACTGGCTCGGCGCCAATCGATGGCTCAAGCCCGCCGTGCCGATCACCCGATAGCCAGCCGAGCGCCCGCTCGACTGCTTCGCTTCCGCCATCGCGGCGAATCTCAGACGGCATGGGTGCGTGGACCAGATGGCCGATTTTAGCGCGATAGAGCGCGCCAAAAAGATAGCCGCAGTCCGAATAGCCGAGGTAATCCTTGTCCTTGGCGCATGGGTCAAGCCGCGCCACAGCGTTCCCTGCAATGCGGTTCGATCCATAACCACCGCGCGCAAACCACACGGCATCAATGTCCGGATCGTTGGCGCATTCGAGGAAGGCGGCGAGGCGCCGCTCGTCTGGCCCGGCGAAATGGCCATGGCTCTCAAAGCATTGTGGGTGGAATTGCAGCGCCAAATCCGGCCACCGCGCGGCCAGCACAGTCACCGCGCCCGCATCATCGCGGGTAATCGGGCCAGCAGGAGCACATATCGCGACGCGGAACATTGCGACTTCCTATCCGAGGTTGTTTCCAACGCAAAGGGCGCATACCGACACAGTTGATGACTAAGTTGACAGACGACCTCACCCAGCACCCTTGGTTCTTTTGCGGCATCGGCGGATCGGGCATGCTGCCGCTCGCGCTGATCCTGCGCGGGTTGGGGGCGGAGGTGGCGGGATCGGACCGCAGTCGTGACCAAGGCCGGACGCCGGAAAAATTCGCTTGGCTGGAAAGCTTGGGTTTCACGCTGTTCGCGCAAGATGGCAGCGGGATCACTTCGCCCGCACAAACCCTCGTGGCCTCAGCGGCGGTGGAAGAAACCGTGCCCGAGATGATCCGGGCAAAGGCCCTCAATTGCCCCCAGATGAGCCGCGCGGAACTGCTCGCCCGGCTGTTCAACGCCGCGCCGACCGGGATCGCGATTGGCGGCACCAGCGGCAAATCGACCGTCACAGGAATGATCGGCTGGATCGCCACCGCGCTGGGCCAAGACCCGACCATCATGAACGGCGCGGTGATGAAGAACTTTGTGTCCCCCGGTGCGCCCTTCGCCTCCGCCAGAGTCGGCAGCGGCGATCTGTTCGTTTCCGAGGTCGATGAAAGCGACGGTTCCATCGCGCTCTACCGGCCCAAAGTCGCGGTGCTGCTCAACGTCAGCCTCGATCACAAATCGATGGAAGAACTGCGCAGCCTGTTCGGTGATTTCATCGCCCGCGCCGATGTTGCAGCGATCAATATTGACGACGCCGAAGCGGCGGCGCTGGCACCTCTTGCCAAGGCTCTGATCAGTTTCGGGATCGAGAATCCAGATGCGATGATCGGAGTGGTGCCCGGCTCGATCATCGATGGTCCGACCGGAATTTCTGCCACGATCATTGATCGGCGCGATGACACCAGCCATTTTCTGGCGCTTAAAATTCCGGGTCGTCATAACCTGGCCAATGCCTTGGCCGCTATTGCCGCCCTATGCGCCACTTGTGCGCCGTTTGTGCGCCCTGTTGAGGCACTTGCCACATTTGCCGGTTTGGC
>JAYVNC010000099.1:0-6136 GCA_043758655.1 Novosphingobium sp. | reverse complement strand
TTACCGAAAAAGCACTGCGGGCAACGGTACGCCGCGAACTGGCCTGGCTGCTCAACACAACCAACTTCAGCGCGGTTTGTGATCTTGAAGATTACCCGCAAATCCGCACCAGCGTACTCAATTACGGAGTGCCGGATCTTGCGGGAAAGTCGCTTAGCGACCGGCTGGTGCGCGCCCGCGCACGTGAGATACGCACGGCCATCGCCGCGTTTGAGCCGCGTATCGATGAATCGACGCTTGATGTCGAAGTATCGGACCTGATTGAGCGTGAGAACGCCATCACCTATGTCATCACTGCCGACGTTACCTCAGCAGTTCGGGCGATCCCGGTGAAATTCCGCACCGATATCGAATCGGATTCTTCCGCCGTTACCGTTCGGGAGTGAGGCGATGGACCCGCGCCTGCTCCAATACTATGAAGACGAACTGACCTACCTGCGCGAAGGCGCGCGCGAATTTGGCGAAGAGCACGAAATTGCCGCCCAGCAGCTGGGGCTCAAAACACCCAACGACCCAGATCCCTATGTTGAGCGCCTGCTTGAAGGTGTGGCCTTTCTGGGCGCACGGGTGCAGCTTAAACTGGCGGACCAGTTTCCTGAATTTACCCAGCACCTGCTCGCCGCAATCCAGCCGCATTATCTTGCCCCAACGCCGTCGATCTGCGTCGCAGGATTTGAGCCGAAAGATAACGACCCGTCGCTCGCTGATGGCTATGTGATCCCACGCGACACGCCGCTGGTCGCCGTCGCCGCTGAGCATGGGAAGGCTGAGGTTACCTTCCGTACCGGCCACGATGTACGGCTCTATCCAATCCGCATCAGCGAGGTTGAATATTTGGGATCGCGAACCGCAGTCGCAAGTTTTGCTGCGGCTGCGGACGTGCGCGCTGAGGCAGGCGTGCGGATTCGTATCGAGGCGACTGGTGCAATCCCGCTCGAAAATCTGCAGATTGAGGATCTGCCGCTCTACCTCGATGGCTCGGAAGCAATCCCGGGCGAACTTTATCGCCAGCTGATCGGCGAAACTGTAGCAACAATGGCGCGCCCTGCAGTTTCTGCCTCAGCCAAGCCTGCAATACTGCCGATGCCCGAGCAATGCGGTTTCGAATCGGAAGAAGCGCTGCTGCCAGCCGAAGAGCGCTCTTTTCGTGGCTACCGGCTGCTAACCGAGTATTTTGCCTGCCCCGAACGGTTCATGTTCGCGCGGCTTCGCGGGATGGATAAAGCATTTGCTGCCGCGCAAGGCGGGGCCTGCGATATTGTGCTGTTATTCAACCGGTGTTCTGAAGTCCTTGCGGGCGCTTTGTCACCATCGAACTTCCGACTGTTTGCCAGCCCGGCAATCAACCTGTTTGAAAAGCAGCTCGGGCGTGTCCAAGTGAATGAGGCCGAGCATGAATTCCACGTGGTGGCTGATCGCACCAGGCCGCTCGAATTTGAGGTTTACCGGTTGCTCAATGTGACTGCGCACCTGCGCGATGACGTCGACCCGCGTCCAGTGGCACCGCTCTATGCCTTGGGCGCACTGCTCTATGATTGGCATGATGCGATCTTCTATGTCCCGCGCTTGGCCATGCGGAAATTGTCTAGCAAGCGGCGAAAGCTGCTCAAGCGTGGTGATTACATTGGCACCGAAACCTGGCTTTCGTTGACCGTGCCGGGCAATGCCGCGCGGATGGCGGACGTCAAGGAACTGGCGATCCGCGCGCTGGTGACCAACCGCGATCTGCCGTGTGAGCTGACCTTTCGCGGCACTGAGCACTTTGCCCCGCCCGAAGGCCCGGTGCGGACCGTGTCCGTCCTTCGCAGCCCGTCAAAGCCGCGCGCTCCACTGGGGCTCGATGACGGTGCTTGGCGGGTGATTGGCCATCTGACGCCGAACTATGCAACGCTCGCGCCAGAGGACCGCAATGATCCCGCACCGTTGCGCGATCATCTTGCGCTTTATGGTCCACGCGATGATGCTGCGCTGCGACGCCAGATTGACGGCATCACCGGGGTCATCTCGCGTGCTATAGTGCGGCGCGTGCCGGGGCGGGGACAGATGGCGGTGGCGCGTGGAAGCCGGATCACGCTGACGCTCGACGATTCCTCGTTCGACAACGGCCGCCTTTTTCTTTTTTCCGCAGTCGTCGAAAGGTTCCTTTCCGACTTTGCCACCATCAACAGTTTCACCGAGACGATCGTTGAAACGCCAGGGGAAGGGGTGGTGGCAAAATGGCCAGCACGGATCGGCCGCCGGCACACCATCTGACTCACGCCTCGCTTGAAGGTGTTGACCTGCGCCGTGCGGGGTTGTTTGCTGTTGTCCGTAAGCTTGAGGCTTTGGAGACAGGCAAGCCACTGGTCGGGCGGGCAAAGCGGCCCGAACAATCGATCGTCGATTTGGCCCAAGATGCCAGTCTTTCGTTCGAAGCATCAACGCTTTCGGGTATCAAACAGAAAAAAGGCCGTGCCGAATTGCGCGGATACTGGCTGGGGCTGCTGGGGCCGATGGGGCCGCTGCCGGTTCATCTTACCGAATTTGCGATTTACGAGCGGCGTCATGCCAAAAAGCACCCGTTTGGCGATTGGCTCGACCTCGTCTCTGGGCGAATGCTCGAGCTATTTTATCGCGCTTGGGCACAATCCCAGCCCGCTGCTCTTGCTGACCGGCCCGCTGACGACAAATTCTCCTATTGGCTTGGTGCGCTGTCTGGTGCGATGGAGGGGACCAGCGGTGAAAGCTCGTTTTTCGCCCGCTCGCGGGTGCATTATGCGGGGCTCTATTCGGGGCTGCGCAGCGCGGTCGCTATTGAAGATGGATTGAGCCACCTGCTTGGCCAGCCGGTTCAGGTCGACGAGTTCATGCCCCGCTGGCGCGAGTTCGAACCTGAGGACCGCAGCCGTCTGGGCCGTAACTTTAATCTGCTGGGGAATGACGCTGTGCTTGGCGGCAAGGTTTTCAGCGCCGCCGATGCCTTTCGCGTTACGGTGCGGGCTAATTCGTGGCGCGATTACCAATCGATGCTGCCTGGCGGAGATCGCTTCATGGTTGCGGCCGAGGCAATCGAATCGTTCAAACCAAGCCATCTCGAATGGGATCTGTGCGTTGAAATTGATGAGGCCAAAGCGCCGCCTGTGAAGCTTGATGGCCGCAGCCGCATTGGCTGGACAACCTGGCTCAAGCGTCCTGACAGGAAAGGCGCAAAGAAGCGCTCTTCAGGATCGCCTCCCATAATCCGTGCGGACGCGCACCTACGAAAAACCAGCATGTTGAAAGGGAAAGTGACCCGATGACCGAGATCAGCCGCAGCGCCTTGTTTGGGCGCCTCAACTCCACCGCACTTAAGGCTGTCGAAACCGCGACGGGCTTTTGCAAAATGCGCGGCAATCCTTATGTCGAACTGGTCCACTGGATCCATGTCATGCTGCAAGACCCGCAGAATGACGTGGCAGCGATCCGCACTGCATTTGCGCTCGATGATGAGGCCCTAGCGCGCAATGTCGTCGCCACCCTTGATGCGCTGCCGCGCGGGGCGACGTCGATTTCGGACTTTTCGCCGCAGATCGAGGAATCGATTGAGAAGGGCTGGCTCTATGCTTCGTTGCAATTTGGTGCGGCACGGATGCGGACGGGGCATCTGCTCTATGGCATGCTGAAAACCCCGACTTTGCGCAACGCGCTGTTCGGCATTAGCGGCGAGTTTCGCAAGATTCAGACAGAAAAACTTGGCGCTGAACTTGAAGGTATCTGTGCGAGTTCACATGAACGCACGCAGCTCGATGGCGGCCCTGCGGGCGATGGCACTGGCGGCGGCGGCGATGCCGGGCCGGTTAGCGAGGGCGAGGCGCTCGTTAAGTTCTCGGTCGACCTCACCCAGCAGGCACGTGACGGCAAGATTGACAAGATTGTCGGCCGCGACGCCGAAATCCGGCAGTGCATCGATATATTGCTGCGCCGTCGACAGAACAACCCGATCCTTGTCGGCGAGGCTGGCGTGGGCAAGACTGCGGTGGTTGAAGGTTTTGCAAAGCGCATCGTCGATGGTGATGTGCCGCCGGTGCTGCAGGGCGTAACCCTGCGCAGTCTCGATATTGGCCTAATGCAGGCGGGCGCGAGCATGAAGGGCGAGTTTGAGAAGCGTCTGCGTCAGGTGATTGATGAGGTTGAGGCGAGCACCACGCCGATCATCCTGTTCATCGATGAAGCCCACACGTTGATCGGCGCAGGTGGCCAAGCAGGAACCGGCGATGCTGCGAACCTGCTTAAACCGGCCCTCGCGCGCGGCAATCTGCGCACTATCGCTGCGACAACCTATGCCGAATACCGCCAATATTTTGAGAAAGATCCGGCGCTAACCCGCCGTTTCCAGACGGTGGACGTGGGTGAGCCCGAGACCGGCAAAGCGATTGCTATGATCCGTTCAGTCGCGCCGATGATGGAGAAGCACCACAATGTCGTGGTGCTCGACGAGGCGGTTGAGGCGTCGGTGAAGCTGTCGCAGCGTTATGTTCCCGCGCGGCAATTGCCCGATAAAGCGGTGAGCCTGCTCGACACCGCTTGCGCGCGCGTCGCGGTATCGCAGCACGCGACGCCTGCTCAGGTTGAGGATCGCAAGCGGCGGGTTGAACTGCTTGAGGTTGAGCGCGAAATCGCTGGGCGTGAGGCGGGCGGACAATATACCTCGGGCGAAGGAATCCCAAAGCTCGATGAGGCCATCGCCGAAGCCAAGACCGAATTCGAGGAAGTTACCGCCAAGTGGGGTCGAGAAAAGGAAGCACTAACAGGCGTGGTCACAGCGCGCGATGCCCTGTCAGAAGCACGCAAGGCTGCGGGGGATGATCCGGTCGAAGGCGAAGATGATCTCAAAGCCGCGCTGACTACAGCGATAGCCGCGATGCACGAGGTGCAGGGTGACAATCCGATGGTCTTCGGCGTTTGCGATCAAGACGCGGTTGCCGCCGTTGTGGGTGACTGGACCGGCATCCCGATGGGCCGCATGGTCAAGAACGAAATCGAGTCTGTTCTGACAATCGCCGACCAGCTCAAAAAGCGCGTGATTGGCCAAGACCATGCGATGGAAGCCATTGCCAAGCGCATCCAGACCAGCCGCGCCAAACTGGATAACCCGAACAAGCCGGTGGGCGTGTTCATGCTCTGCGGTCCATCGGGTGTCGGCAAAACTGAAACCGCGATGGTGCTGTCTGAACTGCTATTTTCAGGCGATGACAGCCTGATCGTCATCAACATGAGCGAGTTTCAGGAAGCCCACACCGTCTCCACCCTCAAGGGCGCTCCGGCGGGATACGTGGTTATGGCCAGGGCGGGGTGCTGACCGAAGCGGTGCGGCGGCGGCCCTATTCGGTGGTGCTGCTTGATGAGGTGGAAAAGGCCCATCCTGATGTGCACGAGATGTTCTTTCAAGTGTTCGACAAGGGCTTCATGAACGATGCCGAGGGGCGCTACATTGATTTCAAAAACACGTTAATCCTGCTCACCAGCAATGTCGGCACCGACCTCATCACCACGATGAGCGAGGACGAGGAGATGAAGCCCGATCCCGAAGCGCTGGCGACCGCGCTGCGCCCTGAACTGCTGAAAGTATTCCCGCCTGCGCTACTTGGCCGCTTGCTGGTCCTGCCCTACTATCCGCTGTCACCGGCGATGATGAAGGGCATCGTCCGCATTCAGCTAGACCGGATCGTCAAGCGGGTGAAGGATAGCCACGACATCGCCTTTAGCTATGGCGAAGAAGTGGTCGACAACATCGTTTCGCGGTGCAACGAAGTCGCAAGCGGTGGCCGCCTGATCGATGCGATTTTGACCAATTCGATGCTGCCCGAAGTTTCGATCGAATTGCTCAACCGCCAGATGAGCGGCGAGGAAGTAAAAGAGATCGCGGTGAGCGTTGCGGGCGATGGGTTTGCTTATACCTTTGGATGAACAACGGAGTGCATGTGATGGGATCGAATTCAACTTCGGATGATGAATTTGGCATTGTCCACGATCTAAACAAATTGGCGCTGGAGAACCGCTGCTACATCACCTGGGTGGGTGCAGGGGCTGGAATGGGTGCATTTATCGGTTCGGGTGCGGCTGGGCTAGGAGCGGGGCCGGGCGCGCTCATAGGCGGTCTTGGCGGCCTGCTTTGGGC